>DASUDM010000029.1:0-3130 GCA_036275575.1 Sphingorhabdus sp.
TATCGGCGCGATAAAGTCTGCCGATGCCTTTGTTAACCGGGCCCGGATTTTCGGGGCCTCAAACACCATCAAAACCGGGGAGTTCCTGATCCCGGCGCAGGCCTCCAACTCCGAAATCCTGTCGATCCTCACTGGCGGCAAAACGGTACAACGATTGGTGACGGTGCCCGAAGGGATGCCGTCGATCATGGTCTATGAGCGGTTGATGGCGAATGAGCGGCTCACCGGCGAAATTCCGGTTCCCGCCGAAGGATCGATCCTGCCCGATAGCTATGCCTTCCAAAAAGGTGAGCCGCGCGCTGCAGTTGTTGCCCGTATGCAGGCGGCAATGAAGAAGGCGATTGATGAGCTGTGGCCCAAGCGCAGCCCCGATACCGTTGTGAAAACGCCGCAAGAGGCGATTACGCTAGCGTCGATCGTCGAGAAAGAAACCTCGAAGAAATCGGAACTGCGGATGGTCGCAGGCGTTTATTCGAACCGCTTGCGCGTTGGGATGATGCTGCAGGCGGACCCGACGATCATCTATCCGATAACCAAGGGCAAACCGTTGGGGCGGCGCATCCGCCAATCGGAAATCGCCTCGGTCAACGATTATAATACCTATTCGATGACAGGCCTTCCCAAAGGGCCGATTGCCAACCCGTCACGTGCAGCGATTGAGGCAGTGCTCAATCCTGAAAAGACCGACTATCTGTTCTTTGTCGCCGATGGCACCGGTGGCCATATCTTTGCGAGAACACTCGAAGAGCATAACGCCAATGTCGAGAAATGGTACGCCATCCGCCGCGAGCGGGGGGAAATGTAACCCCGCTCAGGGCTCGGCTATGTTGAAGGCAGCCGGCATCGGATCGAGCGCTGCTTGAAGCGCCTCTACCGCGGCTTTGTCACCCTCTATCCTCAATCCTGCCGCTTCAAGCTGTGCCAGCGGCATCTTGAGGAAGAGCATGGCGAGATAAAGCTGGCGCGGTGCCGTGACTGTGGCGTCGGGTGCAGCATGGGCTGCGCCCATCTCGCTGAACATCACGGAGTTGCCGACGCTGATCTTCGCCTTTTCTTGCCGGTCAGGAATCACGAAGTTGATCGCCAGCTTACGGTCCTTGATGATGTCCGGGTTTAGGCGCGTTGCGACCGAATCGAGCAGCAAAGGCGTTGCGATTGCAGAAATCATGTCGACGCTTTGCGAAGCGATGCTGGGCGTCAACCCTTGGCGCAAATCGCGTGCTGCAGTGAGGAACTGGTTGCGCCAGATAGCCGATTCCGCCTGATAGCCCTGCTGCTCATAGCTATCGGCGAGAAGCGCGCGCCCTTCGGTGTTTTTCGGGTCTGCGAAGACGAGTTGGTGGAGCAAGTCGGATGACCAGCGATAATCCCCGGCCTTCATGGCCTTCTTTGCCTCGGCCAACACCTTCTTCGCTCCGCCCATGGCTGCGACCAGACGTTTGCCACGCTCTTCGGGAGGGTGCGGATTTAGGTTCGCAGGGATCGCATCATACCACCCCAGATACCGTTGGTAGATTGCCTTCGAGTTATGGCTGTAGGTGCCATAATAACCTCGGTTGAACCATTGGTTGGCGAGGGCAGGGGGCGCTTTGAGCTTCTCGGCAATTTCGGTTTGCGTGTACCCCTTGTTCATCAGCCGAACCGTCTGGTCGTGGAGATAACGGTAATTGTCGCGATGCCCGGATAGCCAGCTTTCAACCTCTTTTTGTCCGAAACGCGGCCAGCAATGGCTCGATACAATGGTGTCGCTGCGTCCGGCATAGAGGTTGACGGCTTCGCCCAGAAACTGGGACCAGGCGAGCGCATCACGCACCTTTGCGCCGCGCGGCGTCAGGATATTGTGCAAGGTGCAGGTTGCAATTTCGGCAGCAAGAAAAGTGCGTGCAGCAGGCACATAGACATTCATTTCTGCTGGCGCTTCGGTTTCGGGGACCATCTGGAATTCAAGTTCGACCCCGTCGACAATGCGCTTGTCGCCGGTCTTGAGGATTGTGTCTGTAGGCGTGAGCAACGTAATTTCGCCACCAGCAACGCCTTTGCCAATTCCGCTGCCCATCTGGCCCTGTGCGCCGGGCGTAAGGCCAGTGCCAAACTGGTAATTGGCGCGGCGCCCCATCGCGGCCCCGGCCATCACATTCTCCGAGGCGGTTTCCTCGATGAAATGTTCAGGCGCAATGATTGCGACCTTGCCAGCCTTGATGTCCGCCTCGGTCGTAACCCCGCGCGCGCCGCCAAAATGATCGCCATGGCTGTGGCTATAGATGACACCGGTTACCGGGCGTGTGCCCAGTTCCTTGTTGACCAACTCTAGCGCGGCTGCAGATGTTTCGCGGGTGGTCAACGGATCGATCAATATCCACCCGGTCTCCCCCTTGATCACGGTCATGTTTGACACATCGAACCCGCGCACTTGCCAGACATTGTCTGCTACTTGGTAAAGACCATGATGGCGCAGGATCGTCATGTGCCGCCAAAGGCTTGGGTTGACGGTGGCGGGCGCATCGCCCTCCATCCATTTATAGGCATCAAGATTCCAGACGGGGCGGCCATCCTTGGCACGGATGATCGGGTCGCTGCGCGTGGCAACAAAGCCGCGCTGCGAAAATTCAAGGTCTCTGCCATCGTCTTGGGGCAGGCCTGCCGCCTCGGATTTCTGGGCCGCGATTGTAGCCTCGCTTGCTGGCTTGGGTTCGAGAGCCGGATCGGCGGCGAAAGCAGGCGCGGCTGCGCCCAGCAGTAACAACGGAATCAATCGCATATTTTCTCTCCCTCAACTGACACTTAAGTCAGCAAAGCCGGCCGCCGCAAGCCGGATTACGAGTGGTGCAGTCGATTAGTGAATGCGACATAGTTTGTTTCCGATTGTGCCGGGGTGGGCCTAGGGCGCCTGCATCACCGGAGCTGCCAGCTGAAACCCCCTCCAAATCCCGCTGCGCTCCGGTGATCCCCCAAATGGATGCACTTGCTGCAGAACGGCCAAGGCCCTAGGCGTATCGAATGGATTCAGCGCCCATCATCATCACGGCGACCATGGGCAGTGCCGACCAGTCATGGGCTAATCGGATGCGGCAGGCGCACTTTCCGCCCGAACGGAATTTTCTTTCCGCCCATATAACAATGTTCCACCACC
>DASUDM010000030.1:0-2346 GCA_036275575.1 Sphingorhabdus sp.
CAACAAGACCCCGTTCAACAAGGTCGCGATTGACCCTGTCACGCTCGACATCATTGAAAACGCGCTGCGCAACGCCCGTATCGAAATGGATGCGACGCTCGTTCGAACCGCAATGTCGCCGGGTATCCGCGAACAGGGCGATGCCTTTCCGCTGATCGCCGATCACACAGGCAAGATGATCGTCGGCCAGTTCGGCAGCTTCATTGGCGGCTTCCTCGACAATTATGATGGCACGCTGGAAGATGGCGACATGATCTTCCTGTCCGACCCCTATTCCTGCGCGGGCGCGGTCAGCCATTCGAACGACTGGCTGGTGCTGCTTCCGGTGTTCAAGGACGGGCGGCTGATTGCCTATACCTCGATGTTCGGCCACCAGTCTGATATCGGCGGCAAGGTGGTTGGCTCGATGCCGATCAATGCCCATTCAATCTTTGAAGAAGGCGTCCGCATCCCGCCGGTCAAAATCTGGAAAAAGGGCGAGTATAATGATGACCTGATGAAGCTCGTCATGCACCAGACGCGCAAGCCCGATTGGTGCCAGGCGGACCTCAACGCATTGATCGCTTCCTGCCGTGTTGCGGCGCGACGGGTGATTGAAATGGCCGCGCGCTTTGGTGATGACGTCTATGTATCCGCGACACAGGAGCTACTTGCCCGCAACCACCGCGCCATGAAATCGCTGATTTCGATGGCGATTGGCGAAGAGCCGGTCGGCTTCGAAGATTATATCTGCGATGATGGCATGGGCGCAGGCCCCTACAAGATAAAATGCACGATGTGGCGCGAAGGCGAAAAGGTCGTGCTCGATTTCGCGGGAACCGACCCGCAGAGCCAAGCTTCGATCAACTTCTATCTCAACGAGAACATGTTCAAGATGTTCTTCGGCATCTACATGATCATGGTCTTTGACCCGCAGATCCTGTTCAACGATGGTTTCTACGATCTGATTGACGTGCGCATCCCCGAAGGGTCGCTCCTCAAACCCAAATTTCCTGCAGCGCTTTCGGGTCGCACCCATGCGCTCGGCCGCATTTTCGACATTCTAGGCGGGCTTTTGGGCCAAAAAACGCCGGAATTCCTGAATGCCGCCGGTTTTTCCTCCAGCCCTCATCTTTTCTATTCGGGGCACGACAAGAAGGGCGAATGGTTCCAGCTCTTCCAGATCGGTTTCGGTGGCATCCCCGGCCGGCCAATGGGAGATGGACCCGACGGCCATTCGCTTTGGCCGGGTTTCACCAACGTACCCAATGAGTTTCTGGAGCGTTATTTCCCGCTGCTGATCGAACGTTATGAGACCGAGCCCGATAGCGGTGGCGCAGGCCTGCATCGCGGCGGCAACGGCATTCATATGACCTACCGCTTCCTAGCCAGTGGCACGATCTCCATCCACGATGACCGCTGGTTCGTCCCCCCTTGGGGCGTCAATGGCGGCGAGCCCGGCAAGCGTGCGCGCAAAATCCTCGAAAAGGCCGATGGCACTGCGCAGATTATTGGTAACAAGGTCGAGGAAGTGCAGGTTGAAGAAGGCGATCAGTTGCACTTCATCACCTGGGGCGGCGGTGGCTGGGGCGATCCGCTCGAGCGCGACCCGGCTCTGGTCGGCAAGGAGATCGTCCAAGGACTTGTCACCCCGGATGGTGCAAAAGCCTATGGTGTCGTGGCAAATGAACAGGGCGTTATCGATACTGCTGCGACAGAAGCCTTGCGCAGCCAAATGCGCAGCGAGCGCGGCGTATTGCCGTTGTTCAACTATGGCCCCGGTATCGAGACCCTGCGCGCAAATTGTGAAGCGGAAACCGGCCTCAAAGCCCCTGTCCAGCCTGTATGGCCTATGCTGGAGGCAGCTGAGTGAGCGCTTTAAAAGGATTACGAGTTGTCGAAATGGGCCAGCTTCTGGCAGGCCCTTTTTGCGGCCAGTTGCTCGGCGATATGGGCGCGGATATCATCAAGGTCGAACCACCGGGCGCCGGGGATCCGATGCGTATCTGGGGGCAGGGCAAAGACAAGGTCCAGTGGGAAGTCATTGCGCGCAACAAGAAGAGCGTATCGGCCAATCTCCGCATCCCCGAAGGGCAGGAACTGGTCCGAAAGCTGATCGCGACCGCGGATGTTTTGATCGAGAATTTCAAACCCGGCACGATGGAAAAATGGGGCCTGGCGCCTGAGCAGCTTTTGGCCGAACATCCGGGCCTTATCATCGCGCGTATGTCTGGCTATGGCCAGACCGGGCCCTATTCGGACCGCGCCGGTTTTGGCGGCATCGGCGAAGCCATGGGCGGCTGGCGCTATATTGTTGGCGAACCCGACCGTCCGCCGAGCCGTATGGGCGTTTCGATTGGCGATACG
>DASUDM010000031.1:0-9221 GCA_036275575.1 Sphingorhabdus sp.
CACTTCACCGACCGAATAAGGCGGGAAGTTGTAGTGCAGCATGAAGCTTTCATAATGCAGGCCGTTCAGGCCATCGATCATCTGCTCCGCGTCCTTGGTACCCAAGGTGCAGGTTGCTATGGTCTGCGTTTCACCGCGAGTGAACAGCGCCGAACCATGCGCACGCGGCAGGAAGTGCGTCTCTGCCACGATCGGACGGATCTGCGTGGTCGTGCGACCATCGATGCGCTTGCCGGTCTTCAGGATCGCGGTACGAACGATTTCGGCTTCGAGCTTCTTGGTCAGCTTGATGCCGGCCATCACCTGTTGCGGTTCAAGACCATCAGCCGCCAACATCGCCTTGGCCTTGTCGCGCGCTGCGTTGAGCGCGTTCGAACGGGCCGACTTGTCGGTCAGCTTGTAAGCAGCTTCGATATCCTTGCCGATCAGCTTCTTGAGCTTATCCTTCAGCGCGGCATTGTCTTCACCCGCGTCCAGTTCCCAAGGATCCTTGGCCGCCTGCTCAGCCAGCTTGACGATCGCCTTGATGACTTCGCGGCATGCATCATGCGCGAACATGACAGCGCCGAGCATGACTTCTTCCGAAAGCTCGTTGGCTTCGGATTCAACCATCATCACCGCGTCATAAGTTGCGGCGACGACGAGGTCGAGATCGCCTTCGGCAACCTGCTCGTCAGTCGGGTTGAGGATATATTCGCCATTGAGGTATCCGACGCGTGCAGCGCCAATCGGGCCCATGAAGGGAACGCCCGAAATGGTAAGCGCAGCCGAAGCAGCAATCATCGCCAGGATGTCGGGCTCGTTCTCGCCATCATAGCTCAGTACCTGAGCGATAGCATTGATTTCGTTATAGAAACCTTCGGGGAAAAGCGGACGGACCGGACGGTCGATAAGGCGCGAAACCAGCGTTTCCTTTTCTGTGGCGCCGCGCTCACGCTTGAAAAAACCACCTGGAATGCGGCCTGCAGCCGAATATTTTTCCTGATAGTGAACGGTGAGCGGAAAGAAATCCTGCCCCTCTTTCACCGACTTTGCCGCGGTAACCGCGCACAGCACAACTGTTTCGCCAAGGGTCGCCATAACGGCGCCGTCGGCCTGACGGGCAACCTTGCCCGTTTCGAGTGTCAGGGTTTTTCCGCCCCACTCGATCGATACATTCTTAACATCAAACATAGATTTTCCTTGAGATGCCTTCGCGCCCTATTGCGCAAAGGGGCCTCCTGTTTTCCGGGATCTCCGGCCCGGACCGGTCGGGGCATTTTGCGCCCCATGGCGGGGTTCACCGAACTGTGAACCCACCCCATATGGCAGAAGCGGCCCGCTAAGGGGCCGCTTCGCAATCTCTTATTTACGCAGTCCGAGCTTGGAAATCAGCGCATTGTAACGCGCGACATCCTTTTTCTTCAGATAGTCGAGAAGCGAACGACGCTTGTTGACCATCTGCAGCAGGCCACGACGCGAATGGTTGTCCTTGTGGTGGCTCTTGAAATGTTCGGTCAAGGTGTTGATGCGGTCGGTCAGAATTGCGACCTGCACTTCCGGCGAACCGGTATCGCCCTTCTCACGGGCATTTTCCTTGATGACTTCGGCTTTGCGTTCAGCAGTAATAGACATGTTTTTCCTTCGAACATCGTATGTTAAAGATTGAAGCCACGAACGGTTCTTAACTGACCGTCGATTTGCTCTACCAGCGCCAAGGCACGCATTTCTGCGTCTCGCGCCCAATATAGCCCATCTTTCGTGGCAACCCCGGTCAAGACACGACCCTGTCGGATCGCCCTTGCCGCATCCGGGGAGAGATCAAGAGCCGGGATGTCGACCAGCCCTGCCTCCAACGGCAAGATAATGTCTTTTGCGGGCGCGCCTTTACCGATTTCGTTGAGTTTGTCCAGCGAAATCGCCTGTTCAAGGCCGAATGGGCCGGCTTTGGTCCGCCTGAGCATGGCAACATGACCAACGGTACCAAGCGCTTTGGCAATATCGCGGGCAAGCGAGCGGATATAGGTGCCCTTTGAAACATGTGCCGTCAGCGTGACTTGCCCAACATTTTCAACTTGATTGACGCTGCATTTTGCAAGATCCAGCGCGTAAACCGTCACCTCGCGGCTTTGCATCTCGACCGCTTCACCCGACCGTGCGCGCTCATAAGCCCGTTTCCCATCAATCTTGATGGCCGAATAGGCCGGCGGAATTTGATCGATCACCCCTGTGAACTGCGGGAGCACAGCGCACACTTGCGACAATGTTGGCCGCACTTCTGAGGTCGATACGACTTCGCCCTCAGTATCAAGCCCACTTGTTTCGGTTCCAAAGGCTATCGTGAACTCGTAAACCTTGGAGGCGTCGAGCATTCGCCCGCACAATTTCGTCGCTTCGCCCAATGCAATCGGCAGAACACCGGAAGCCAGCGGATCCAAGGTACCGCCATGGCCTACCTTGACTTTTCCATAGCCTGCTTCCCGCAGATTCCGCTTAACCGCGGCAACAGCCTGCGTTGAGCCTAGCCCGATCGGCTTGTCGAGAATGATCCAGCCATGCATCGCGCCGCCATGCGCAGCCCGAATTGCGCCTGTCAATCCTTGGGAGCGACGGCCTTGCGGCCTTCCTCCCGCGCTTCTTTGCGCAATTTGAGCCGTTCCTTGCGCGGGAGCGGCTTTTCCGCGGTCACCAAACTATCGAACTGGCAATAATCGCGGCCAGCATAGACACCGCCAAATTTGTCGAGCGTTGTCGAACCGCGCGTGTCGAAACCCAAGCCATTGGCATGATCGAGATCGGTGCATGGCCCGATGATCCGCGCATAATACCAGCGGCGCTGGCGATCCTCGATCCAGAGACCGCGATCACCATTCGCTTCGAAATTGCGGATGCCGCCATTATTGGCAAATGCGATCCGCGCCTCCACGCCATATTCCGGCCATTCCTTGGCCTTCCCGGCATGTGAAGGAGCTGCTGCCAAACCGGCGAGCGATCCCAGGATGATTGCAACGTTTCGCATGTGACCGCTCATGCATCAGCAAAGCTTAACGCGGCATGAGCGGCGGATTCCTTGCGGGCTTCCATGAAATGGCGACGGCACATCGCAATATAGCGGTCGTTGCCGCCAATTTCTGTTTGCTGGCCATCGATGACAGCACGGCCATCCGCATCAACCCGCAGATTCATGGTCGATTTGCGCCCGCAATGGCAAACGGCTTTCAATTCAACCAGCGAGTCAGCCAAGCCCAGCAATGCTGCGGAGCCGGGGAACAATTCAGCAGCGAAATCGGTCCGCAGACCATAGCACAACACCGGAATCCCGGCTTCGTCGGCGATCCGGGCCAATTGCAACACCTGATCGCGCGAGAGAAATTGTGCCTCGTCGATCATCACGCACGCCAGTGGCCTACTCTCATGTTCGCCACAAATCGCTGTCCAAAGATCTGTTTCAGGATCGAATTTGTGCGCATCAGCCTTCAATCCGATGCGCGAAGTCACATAGCCCTGCCCGTAACGATCATCGAGTGCCGCTGTCCACAGCATCGTTTCCATACCGCGCTCGCGATAATTGAAATCGGCTTGCAGCAATGTGGTCGATTTGCCTGCGTTCATCGAGGAGTAATAGAAATACAGCTTAGCCATGCCACGTCATAACTTTGCCTACTGGACGAGTCCAAGCCCAATCTGGCACTATGACAACCGGTCGCTATGGGAGAGCAGATAATGCAGTGGAAAACTGCGAGATGGTTGGTCGCCGCTTCGCTTTTGTGCGTCTCAAGCCTTGGCAGCACAGCATCAACCTATCGGTTCACGCTTGATCCAGGTTCCAGCTCGGTCGATGCCAAGGTCGCGTTCATGGGGATCGGCAACCGCAAAGCCATGTTCCCGGCAATGCGCGGCAAGGTTGTCCTGTCGCCTGCGCAAATGGATGCAATCGACCTCGACGTTTCGATTGATGCCACCCAGTTGCAGGCAGACGATAGCGTCACCACGAGCCGTTTGAAAGGCAAGGATTTTTTCTACGTTTCCAAATATCCCGTGGTTCGTTTTGAAGGCAAGGAATTGACCATGTCGAGCGGAACCAGCGGGATAGTAAGCGGCGAACTGACCGCGCGCGGCGTCACCCGTCCGGTCAACCTTAACCTCACATTTTCCGAAGCGCCATCACAGACAAATGGCAAGGAAGCCATCAGGCTTACCGGGGTTACCACCATCAATCGCCGCGATTTCGGGATGACAGCCTATTCGCTGATCGTTGGCAAAAAGGTGACGATAACGATCAAAACGCGGCTTGTGCCGAGTTGAATCATTACTCCTCGTCCGGCGTCAGATCCTGCGTGACATGCGGATTGGAGAGCAGCTTTTCGATATGGCTTGCTTCATCAAAGCTCTCATCCGGCAGGAATTTAAGCTTGGCCGCATATTTCATCCGGACCTTGCTCGCCACTTCGCGCTGAAGAAAAGCCGTGTTGGTCCGCAGGGCCCTGATAACTTCGGCTTCATCGGCACCAAGTAGCGATTTTACAAACACTGTTGCATGGCGCAAATCGGGGGACATGCGTACTTCGGTGATGCTCACGCTGTGGCTGGTGAGCACATCATCATGGACGCTGCCGCGCGCGAGCAGGTCTGATAGTACATGGCGCACCTGCTCACCGACACGGAGCAGACGGACCGAACGGCCTTCGGGCGTTTCGTTATGCCGCGCCATCACTGCCCCTGCCCGGCAAGGGCGTTGGAATGGCGGTTGATGTCGCTCTAGCATAGATCGTGGTCCAGCTCTCGTCCCACAATTCGCCTTCGAGGAAAGTTACGCGGCGCCCGCGACGGACGACACGCCCCTTGCCCATCAACGGACCGGCAGGGATGAGTTTGAGCAAGGTCATCGAAATCTCGAGGTTGAGCGGCGCTTCTGCACCGCCTGTCGCCTGAACATGCGCCCAGCCCATCGCTTCGTCAAGAAAGCCGGCGACAAGCCCGCCCTGCACACCACCGCGCTGGGTAATGAAGCTATCCGGCGCAACAAAGCGCATGGTGATGGTCTCGCTGACAGGGTCGAAGTTGATAAACTCCGCCCCCATCAACTCGACATGCGAACCCCTTGTGCCAGCGAACTCCGTCACAGCGTGCGTTCACGCTCCTCGACTTCAAAGATTTCGAGCATGTCGCCCGGCTTGATGTCGTTGGTATCCTGAAGCACGACACCGCATTCGAGGCCGGCACGCACTTCGTCGACATCGTCCTTGAAACGACGCAGCGAAGCGATAACGGTCTTTGATACGATAACGTCTTCGCGGGTAAGGCGCGTATGGTATCCCTTGCGGATATGGCCTTCGAGGACGAGCAAGCCTGCGGCCTTGTCCTTCTTGCCTGCGTTGAAAACCTCCTGGATTTTCGCTCGACCGACGACGGTTTCGATGATTTCCGGACCAAGAATGCCCGCCATTTCTTTGGCGACATCTTCGGTGAGGTGATAAATCACATCGAAATATTTGAACCGGGTCTTTTCACGCTCCGCAATTTCACGCGCTTTGGCGTTCGGGCGGACGTTGAAGCCGATGATCGGCGCCTTTGAGGCGTTGGCAAGGTTCACATCGCTTTCGGTGATTGCGCCAACACCCGATTGCAGCACGCGCACCTTGATTTCGTCGGTCGAAATCTTGTGCAGCGCATTGACGATCGCCTCGACCGAACCCTGGACATCGGCCTTGACGACAACCGCATATTCCTTCGCCCGATTGGCCGAAAGCGCAGAGAACATGTTGTCTACCGAAACCGGCGCCTGTGTGGTGCGCTTGAGCTTCGCCTGTTCCTTGCGGAAGGCAGCGACTTCGCGGGCACGGGCTTCGTTTTCGACAACGGTCAGGATTTCGCCTGCCCCCGGCACACCGGTAAGGCCGAGAACTTCAACCGGCATAGATGGCGTTGCCTGCTTCACCTGCTGGCCCTTGTCGTTGATCAGCGCGCGAACCTTGCCCGATTCCTCACCCACGACGAAGACATCGCCGGTCTTCAGCGTACCACGGCGGATGAGCAGCGTTGCAACGGCACCCCTGCCCTTGTCGAGCTTCGCCTCAACCACAACAGCTTCAGCAGCACGATCCGGATTGGCTTTGAGTTCCATAAGCTCGGCCTGCAGCGCGAGCTTTTCGAGCAGGTCATCAAGGCCCGTTTTCTTCAGCGCCGAGATTTCGACATCCTGCACATCGCCGCCCATTTTCTCGACGATGACTTCATGCTCTAGCAGGCGTTCACGGATGCGCTGCGGATTGGCACCATCCTTGTCGCACTTGTTGATTGCAATGATCATCGGCACATTGGCCGAACGGGCATGATTGATGGCCTCGATCGTCTGCGGCATGATGCCGTCATCGGCGGCAACGACGAGGATGACGATATCGGTCACCATCGCACCGCGTGCACGCATTTCCGAGAAAGCTTCGTGGCCCGGCGTGTCGAGGAAGGTGATCAGGTCGCCGCCCTTGGTCTTCACCTGATAGGCACCGATATGCTGGGTAATGCCGCCAGCTTCACCCGCCTGCACATTGGCACCGCGCAACGCATCAAGCAGAGAGGTCTTGCCATGGTCGACATGGCCCATCACGGTCACAACCGGCGGACGCGCCTTCAGCGTTTCGGGTGCATCGACATCCTCGTCATGGACGATATCGACGTCAGCATCCGAAACACGGGTGATGTTATGGCCGAATTCGGTGACCAGCAGCTCGGCCGTATCCTGGTCGATGCTCTGCGTCAGCGTGACGGGCATACCCATCTTGAACAGCGCCTTCACAAGGTCACTGCCCTTTTCCGCCATACGGATAGCAAGTTCCTGGACGGTGATGGCCTCGGGAACGACAACATCGCGCACCTGCTTGGGCTGCGCATCGCGCTGCATGCCTGACATATGGGCGCGGCGTTCCTTTTCGCGCGCACGTTTCAGTGCGGCAAGTGAACGCGCGCGTGCACCTTCATCATCATCGAGCGCGCGGGTTACGGTCAGCTTGCCCGATTGGCGGCGATTGTCGCCTGCTCGGTCGCGGCTGGGCTTGTGCGGCGCCTTTTTCGGATCTTCGCGGCGAAGTTCGTCGCGACGTCCATCGGGGCTGCGAACTTCTTCCCGCGCTGCGGCAGGCGCCGGGCGCTTGGGTGACTCAACCGGTGTAAAACGGCGGGCGGGCGGCGGCGAAGCCCCATCGTTGGTTTCGGCTGCAGGCTCCTCCTCAACCTCGACCGGTGCAGGCGGCGGAGCCTTGGCGGCTTCGGCCTCTGCCTTGCGATTTTCTTCTGCCCGACGGCGCTCTTCTTCAGCAGCGCGCTGGCGCTCTTCCTGTTCGCGGCGATTGGCTTCTTCGGCAAGGCGCAGGCGCTCTTCCTCGGCCTCACGTTGCAGTCGCGCAACACGCTCTTGCGGTGTTTCACCGCTGGGTGCAGTCGCGCGCGCCGGAGCCGCCGGAGGCGGCGGTGGCGGAGACGGCGGTGGCGGAGGCGGTGCCGCAACTTCGGGCTCGGCAGCATAACCCGGCTTGCCCACAAGCTTCTTGCGCTTCACCTCGACCACAACCTTGTTGGTGCGGCCATGGCTAAAGGTCTGCTTTACCTCGCCCGACTCGATACGCGGCTTGAGCCCAAGGGGCTTGCGTCCCAATGTCGGTTTGTTTTCGCCTTCGTCACTCATTTTTCTACAGACCTTGCCTTCAATCAATTACCGTCCGGTGCAGTTTGTGCGCGACGGTCCGCCTTGGCGTCGCCGCGCGCGTTACTGCATCCAATGAAATAAAGCCAGCGTTCCAGATGATGTTTCACCCGTTCCGCCGCTTTTGCATCGGTGATCGCCACATGCACCGAATTTGCCCTTCCGAGCGCCGCTGACAACCGATCACGATCGACCGGCAGCCGCATTCCCTTTCGCCCGCTTCCTTCTTCTTCAAGGCCGACGCGCCAACTCTGATCGCGCTTAGAAGCGCCATCGTCGCTGGCATCGGAGGCGTGAAGCAGCAATTCAACTGCTCCGCCACGTGCGGCGGCATCGACCTTTTCCGCACCCGAAAGCAGGTTGCTTGCCCTTGCCTCGAGCCCAAGCCGGTCGAGCGTTGCCTTTTCAAGACCTTCGCCAATGCGCGTAACAAGGTCTTCCGGAACCGAAAGTTCCGAAACCTTGAACGCGCGCTTCAAAAGACCGGCAAGCTTGCCCTTTGCGCGGGCAGCTTCAAGCTCTTCGGCTGGCACACCGATCCATGCCCCGCGGCCGGGCGCCTTCCCGTGAATATCGGGGGCCACCTGGCCATCCGGGCCGAGCGCAAGCCGGATGAGCAGGCGTTGGTCCGCCCGCTCTCCCGTCAGAATGCACCTTCTTACAGGGCTATTTCGGTCCTCATTGGGAGTCTTCCGCGGCAACGGCGTCCTCCTCATCAAACCAGTGAGCGCGGGCCGCCATGATGATCTCGTTGCCTTGCTCTTCGTTCAGGCCATAGACCGCCAGGATGCCGGGCTTGTCTTCGACGCGGTGGCGACGGTTATCACCACGGCGTTGTTCGGTACGACCCTTCTGGATCAGTTCGTCGGTTGCAAGGTCAGCAAGATCGTCGAGCGTCTTGATGCCAGCTTTGCCCAGCGTGACCAGCATTGCTTCGGTCAGGTGCGGCAATTCAGCGAGCGCATCTTCGACGCCCAGTTCGCGACGTTCGGTGCGTGATGCTTCTTCCTTGCGCTCCAAGGCTTCGACCGCACGGCTCTGCAGTTCCTCTGCCAGCTCGTCATCAAGACCTTCGATCGCGGCAATTTCTTCCATCGCGACATAAGCGACTTCTTCAAGTTCGCTGAAGCCTTCAGCAACGAGCAGCTGGGCCAGCGTTTCGTCAACATCCAGTTCCTGCTGGAACATTTCCGAACGCTCGACAAATTCCTTCTGGCGCTTCTCGCTCGATTCCGCCTCGGTCATGATGTCGATCGCACGGCCGGTCAACTGACTGGCAAGGCGGACATTCTGGCCGCGACGGCCAATTGCCAAGCTCAATTGGTCGTCAGGAACGACGACTTCGATGCGGCTTTCTTCTTCGTCGATGACAACGCGGCTAACCGTTGCCGGCTGCAATGCGTTTACGATGAAGGTTGCGGCATCATCCGACCAGGGGATGATGTCGATCTTTTCGCCCTGCATTTCCTGGACAACCGCCTGAACGCGGCTGCCCTTCATACCGACGCAAGCGCCAACCGGGTCAATCGAGCTGTCATAGCTGATA
>DASUDM010000032.1:0-2365 GCA_036275575.1 Sphingorhabdus sp.
CGGAGCGGTTGACAAGAGCGCAGGCTTTTGGCCGCGCTGACCCTACGTCACTTCGCCTTCAGGCCCGGCAACGGGCGCGAATCACGCCTTTTTTCGGGATGCAGTTGCCGCTTTTTGCGGTTCCGCATAGGGCATGACGAGCGTGCCATCGGGCGCTGCGGTATAGGTCGTCTGCGTCGGGTAGGCGAATTCGATTCCCTCCTCGGCAAAACGCTTTGCAATGCCAAGGCCGATGGCGTGGCGCGCCGTGAACATCTCGTCCACATCTTCGCTCTGCACATCGAAGACGAGCTGGAAATCGAGCGAGCTGGGCGCGAAGCTGTGGAAGCCGCCACGGATGAATTCCGCGCCTTCCCGCTCGACAATTTCGCGCAGCATATCGGGCACGCGCGCCGCGGTTTCGGTGGGGGTGTGGTACACAAGGCTGATCAGGAAGACCACGCGGCGATAGACCGACTGGGTGTTGTTGGTGATTTCCTTTTCGAGCAGCTTTGAGTTGGAGATGATCTTTTCCTCGCCGGTCAGCGCGCGCAGGCGCGTGCTCTTCATGCCGATGCGTTCCACCCGCGCGGTCGTGGTGTCATAGGTGATGGTATCGCCGCGCTTGAACGGGCGGTCGAAGATGATTGAAATGGCGGCGAACAGGTCTGAAAATATGCCTTGTGCGGCCAAGCCGATGGCAATGCCGCCGACACCCAAACCGGCAACCAGGCCGGTGACGTTGACGCCCAGATTGTCGAGAATGACAATCGCGGCAATCGCAAACACCGCAAAACTGACCAGCAGGCGGATGAGCACCATCGCGCTTTGCAGCGTTTCATGTTCGCCGCCGCTGTCGCTCGCGCGCCGTTCGATGAGGCCGATTATGATTTCGCGCAGCCAGACCGCCACCTGCAGCACGACGGCGACGGTGAAAAGCACATCGATGGTGCGGGCCAGGGGGACGGGCGCGTTGGCATAACCGTTGACCAGCTCGATCGCGGCCATGATGCGGAAGAATTTGCCGGTCCGGGCGATGGTGCGCGCGATGATCGATGCCATCGCCGCATGATCTTCTCGTTCGCGCGCAATCCGCGCAGCGCGTCGCTTGAGCCAGCTTAGGACGACATAGACCAGCACCGCCGCAATCGCCGCAACCGCCAGCTCAGCCATATTGCCGCGCACCCAATCGGTGACAACGTCGGAATAATAGGTCAGTCGCGCGTTAATTGCGGCGATTGGATCGTCGGAAATTTTCGGGGAAGTTGCGGTCATCGGGCCAACCTAGCCAGCCGCCATCCCATCTACAAGGCCCGCGTCACTCGGACTGCGTCACCTGCCGGTTGCGCAGCCGGCGATTGCGTATCGGCGTCCATGCGGCCTCGTTGCGGCGGCGGGCAAGGTAGGTATCAAGCCCCAACTGCATCGCGACGAGCATGTAAACAAAGGGCTGGAAAGCAATGCCGACGAACAGCGAGCCGACCAGGTAGATGATCTGCGCGTTTTGCAGCGCCGTTGCCAAAGGCGCGACCCATGCTTCATCCGGGCGGTTGCGCCTTTTGTACATGCGCGCGATCACTTCCATCCGCCAAACCCCGCCAACATGGATCAACAGCCAGATGATCAGGCCAGGAAAGCCCTGTTCGCCGAGCATCTCGAAATAGCTGCTGTGATAGGCGCGGCCCTGGTCGACGATTTCCCTGCGGTCGATGGCTCCGGTATCGAAACCATTCTCGTCGACAACGGGTAGGTCATAGCGGATCTTGTTGATGCGATAGGCGTCGAAGCCGCCGCCAAAGGGATGCTCCTGCACAAACTCCCACGTCCATTTCCAAACGGCAACGCGCGTGGCGGCGGATTCGTCGGCCTTGTAATCCTTGATCGTTTCCATGCGGTCGGAAAAGGCGGAGGGAAGGAAGGGGATGGCAGCCAGCCCGACAAGTGCTGCCCCGCTGAGGTAGAGGAAACGCCGTTTTGTCTGGCGAATGAAGAGCAAAGCCAGCACGGCGATGCAGACGAGCCCGGTGCGCGCCTGCGTGCCAACCGGGATCAGCAGCGCGGCAAATATCAGCGCAGCAGCATAAGCCTTCACCTTCCAGTCGGGTTTGAAAATGGTGCCATGTTGCGCCAGCCAAGCGATCAGCGGGATGATCGCGATCGCGACGCAGCTAATGATGCTGCCCTCGTAAAGCCCCGAATTATCGTTGATCAAAAGGACTAGCGAGCCATAGCCCCCGCCGCCCATCGCCGTCTTGATGCCGCCGGTGACGATCAGCGCCGATGCGCACAAGACGAGGGTGAGCGCCAGCGCTTCGATGCGCAGCCGGGTTTTGAGCAGCAAGGGCAGGAAGGCGGCAAAGACCAATGCTTTCCACACCCACCCCCA
>DASUDM010000033.1:0-5961 GCA_036275575.1 Sphingorhabdus sp.
AGGTCTTCCGGCTTAACTGCTTGCCCGAAATTTGCCAGTTGCTGCGCCATGGAGGCGAGATTGGTTTTTTCTTCGACCAACAAGGCCCCTCCTCCGAAATAAATGTTGGGGAGTGCGATCGCTTCCTTGAGCGGCAACCCGAAATCCAGAACGCCGATCAGCGTCTTTGTAACATGCATGATGATGCGTTTGCCACCTGCCGAACCAAGCGCAAGCACGGGCTTGCCCTCCCGATTAAATACAATCGTCGGTGCCATCGAAGACAATGGCCTTTTGCCGCCCTCGACCCGGTTTGCCACCGGCGCGCCATCCTTTTCAGGTGCGAAAGTGAAATCGGTCAGTTCGTTGTTGAGGAAGAAGCCGCCGGCAATCAACTGGCTACCGAAGGGCCCCTCAATGGTCGAAGTCATATTCGCGATGCTGCCCCTGGCATCGACAGCGGAGAAATGGGTTGTGCCGGCAACTTCGCCCGATATCGCAGCTGTGCGCGGCATGGCGCCGGGCGGATTGCCGGCCGGATAATCGGCGCGCGCCTTTGCGGGATCGATCATCGCCGATCGTTCGGCCAGATAAGCCTTGTCGATCAGCCCGGCGACCGGAACCTGCACGAACGAGGCATCCCCCAGATATTTCTCACGATCTGCATAGGCCAGTTGCATTGCCTGGCCGATAAGGAACCAGGACTTGGGATCATCCTTGCCCATGGCCCGCATGTCAAAACGTTCCAAGGTGCCGAGGATCTGGAGAACCGTCGTCGCTCCTGAAGAAGGCGGGGCCATGCCGCAGATCACATAAACACGATAGGGCGCGCAGACCGCATTTTGCTCAACAGCCTTGTAGGCAGCCAGATCGGCCAGCGTCATGTCGCCCGGGACGACAGGGCTCTTGGTGACGGTATCGACAATGCTGTTTGCGATGGCGCCGGTATAAAAGGCATCGGGGCCCTTGCGTGCAATCAATTTGAGTGTCTTGGCCAGTTCGGGGTTGCGCAGCCGCATCCCAGCTTTGGCAGGCTTGCCGTCGACCCAATAGATTGAACGGGCGGTTTCAAACTGCGGCCACAGCCGCTGTATCATCGCCAGCCGGGATTCGAGTGTCTGGTTGACTACAAAGCCCTTGTCCGCGAGCCGGATCGCGGGCTTGAAAATCTCGGCCCATTTGAGCTTGCCCCATTTGCGATGCGCCTCTGCCATGAGACGAATATTGCCCGGCACTCCTACCGACTTGCCTCCGGGGAATGCTTGCAGGAACGGGATGGGCTTTCCGTTTGCATCGGTGAAACGTTGCGGGGTAGCAGCGGCAGGTGCCGTTTCTCGTCCGTTGATCGTGCTGATTTTGCCACCGTCGGCATCATAATGAACAAGGAAGCCGCCTCCGCCGATTCCACTTGATTGCGGCTCTACCACAGTGAGCGCCAGCATCATCGCCATTGCCGCATCCGCGGCCGATCCCCCTTTCGCCAGGATTTCAGCCCCGGCTTCGGTAGCGCGCGGATCAGCCGAGCTGGCGATACCCGATGACTGTGCCGAGATCGGTGTTGTAGTGACGGCAATAAGCGCGACAGCAAGCAGGATTATTTTTCTCATGCTATTCTCCGTAGCCCCGCATTTCAGGCTGGCAAAGCATCAATCGACATCGACACCTACCGCTTGTGCGACATTGGTGAATCCGTCGCTGCGTAGCAGGCTCGCCAGTCCCGCATTGATCCGTTTCGCGAGGTAGGGGCCTTCATACACCAGCGCGCTGTACAACTGCACAAGCGACGCCCCGGCTCGGATTCGCGCATAGGCATCCTCGGCCGATGCGATGCCGCCGACACCGATAAGAGGTATCCGCCCTGCGGTTGCCTTTCGAAAATCGATTAACCGCTGGTGGGCGAGTGATTTCAACGGCGCTCCAGACAATCCGCCAGCCTCTTGTGCATGATGGGATCGCAACGGCGGTCGGCTGATCGTAGTGTTGCTGATAATCAGCGCATCGAGGCCGCGCTCGATTGCAACAGCCGAGATGTCGTCGATATCTGCCGGTTCCAAATCGGGGGCAACTTTCAGAAATAGAGGCGGCCCATCAGGGGCTACCGCCCGCACGCGATGCAGCAGATCATCCAGTGCGGACCTATCCTGCAATGCGCGCAACCCTGGCGTATTCGGTGAGCTGATATTCACCGTTATATAGTCTGCGAGCGGCGCAAGCCGGCGCATGGCCTTTTCATAATCGGCAATCCGGTCCGCGCTATCCTTGTTGGCACCAATGTTGATGCCCAACGGTCCCTGACGTGCTGGGCGGGGCACTGCGGAAATACGCCTGGCTGCGGCCTCCATCCCTTCATTGTTGAATCCCATACGGTTGATGACCGCGCGATCCTCGACCAGCCGGAACAATCTTGGCAGCGGATTACCCTGCTGAGGTAGGGGCGTAACCGTACCAATTTCGACGAAGCCAAAACCCAGCCCGTAGGCTTTCGAGAAAATTTCGGCATTTTTGTCATATCCGGGAGCCAGACCAACCGGAGACGGGAAATGCAAGCCGGCTAGCTGGGTCGCCAGTTCGGGGCGGGCGGAATCTTTCGCGCCACGTGGCAAAAGGCGGAGCGCGGCGAGCGACAAGCCATGTGCCGACTCGGCATCAAATCCAAACAATAGCGGACGGAGCAATTTGTAAGTCACTGAGTCGCTATGACAGCGGCGATTGTAAACTTGCAATCGTTATAACGTCTTATTTTGGCGCAATCGGTCGAACCCTTGGCCGAAAATGTCAAAATCAACCTCTCCCGATGACGATTCCATGCAAGAAAATGTAACTTCTTTGGTGCATAACGTACCTGCGACCCGAAGGGCTCGATGTCGGAAGACAAGAGTTCTTGACCTAATGAGGCCTGCCTTTGCGGCAGGCCTTTTTTTTCTGCATCATTCGGTTATCATCGACCTTGAGGGGGCCGAGGTCGCATTATGATAGATCTGCAATATGAAGCGCCGGATGAGCCGCTGCGCCTGCTGGTCTCATCATTCTACAGGTTCGACTATAAAGGCAATGCGCTCAAGGAGGTTGAGCGGGCGGATCGGGCACAGTTCCGGTTCACCCTTAATGGAGAAGGCCGCTACATATTCTCGGGCAAAGAAGTGCCCGCTTATCCGGTCACGGTCATCGGACCCACTACTAAGCCATTTGAATCGCTATCGGACGGGCCAATCAGCATTTTCGGATGGGGCATGTTACCCGCCGGGTGGGCGATGCTGATGGGCAGCGAAGCCGAAAACTGGACCGACAAGGCTTTTGATGCCCGGCAAGTGTTCGGAGACTCGATCATGGAGTTGCGCGATCAGCTGATTGCGCTCAGCGAAAGATCCGACCAGTTCCATCTTGCAAATAAGGCCGCTGCCGAAATCTACAGTAAAAAAGGGGGTGCGCCGTTTGAATTCACGGCGATGGTCGACCGCTGGCTGGTTGGTGAGAATGATCCCGATGTCGATAGTTTGATCGCCATATCCGGCATGTCACCCCGCCAGCTCGAGCGAATGACGAAACGCTATTATGGCATGCCGCCGAAAAAGCTGGCGCGCAAATATCGCGCGTTACGCGCCGCAAGCAGGATCGCGCATGGCGACAGCCTTGACGATACCGAACTGGGCCTTTCCTTCTATGACCAGTCGCACCTGACGCGCGAAATCAAACAATTCACTGGCCTCACGCCCGGGCAGTTGCGCGCAGGCAAGTCGCAGCTGACCCAGGCAACAATGATGGGCCGCAGCGCCCTAGGAAGCCAGGTCAGCCCGTTGATTTCGGAGAGCTAGAATCGCTCCCTGCTTCGGCAGCTTGATGGCTGCCTTGGGCCTTTCGACGGCGCAAATTGGCGCGCAAAGCTTCGGCCAATCTCTCTTCGCGCGACTTGTTCGTTGGCTTTTCCATATTCCGCCGATGCCAAAGGAAAACTTTCGGTGCAAGCGGCTTGACAAGCGGGGCTGCGCTAAGCATAGGGCCGCCTTCCCGGCGCTGCTGTAGCTCAGTGGTAGAGCACTCCCTTGGTAAGGGAGAGGTCGGTGGTTCAATCCCACTCAGCAGCACCACTAATTTTTCCAACAACTTAAAGCGAATAGAGCAGATGCCCGCCGTCGACGATGATGTCGCTGCCGGTCATGAAGCGTGACGCGTCTGATGCGAGCAGCAACAACGCACCATCAAGATCCGGAAATTTCCCGAAACGGCGCATGGCAATGCGCTTGCGCATCGTCTCGCCAGCTTCGGATGCGAGAAACTCGCGGTTCAAATCTGTGGCAAAGTATCCCGGTGAGATCGAATTGACGCGGATGTTATAACGGGCAAGTTCCAGCGCCAGTTGCCGCGTTATGTGCAGCACGCCCGCCTTGGAAACGCTATAAGGTGCTGCCCCTTTCATGCCCCGATGTCCTGTTATCGAGGCGATATTGATGATCGAACCACCTGTCCCGCGTTCGCGCATCTGGCGCGATGCAGCGGTCGCTACCTGCCAAACGCCCTTCAGATTGATGTCCATGACATAGTCGTAATCGTCTTCGCTAAGATCCAGCACCGATCCCGACCTTTCGACACCGGCGTTGTTGACGACAATATCGAGCAGACCGGCATCTGCGATCGCTTGCTCGACGCTGGAATGATTCGAAACATCAACTGTGACGGCAGAGGCGTTACCTCCTGCAGCCGATATCTCGGCGACCAATGCTTCCAATGGCTCCAGACGCCTTGCCGCCACCACAACATGCGCTCCGCTTTGGGCCAAGACCCGCGCGAAATGCGCGCCAAAGCCTTCGCTTGACGCCCCGGTCACCAGCGCCCGCAAGCCAGATAAATCCGCCTTCAACTGCATTTTTCCTAACGCCCCTTGATATCTGGTTCAAAAACCTGTTTCGGATGGCCTTACGGAATGTTCAAGCCTTTTGGGAGAGGTGAAGTGTCCAACAGTCCAAGCCAGCTTGCTGCATTTCGCGAAGAAGTGCGGAATTTCTTCGCGACAACCTATCCCCAGTCCGTTCGGGAAAAAATCGCGCGCGGTCAGCGGCTTGAAAAGGCAGACCAGATCCTGTCGCAACAGGCATTGAATGCCAAGGGTTGGTTGGGCGTGGGATGGCCCAAGGAAGATGGCGGTACCGGCTGGTCTGCGGTTGAGCGCTATATCTTCGACCAGGAACTCGATCTCGCAGGCGCTGCGCCAATCATACCCATGTCGGTGATCTATATCGGCCCCATCGTTTGCGCGTTCGGTACGCCGGAGCAAAAAGCACGGTGGCTACCCGGAATCCTGGAATCGCGGGACTTCTGGGCCCAGGGTTATTCGGAGCCGGAATCGGGATCAGACCTCGCCAGCCTGCGCTTGTCTGCGGTGCGCGATGGCGACCATTATATTTTGAACGGTGCCAAGATCTGGACCTCGGGCGCGCATTGGGCGAACTGGATCTTTTGCCTTGCCCGTACCTCGAAAGAGGCCCGCAAGCAGGACGGAATATCGATGATCTGCGTACCGATGGATCAGTCAGGGGTAACGGTGCACCCGATACCACTGATCGATGGATCTGCCGAACTCAACCGCGTCGAATTCGATAATGTCCGCGTGCCCACCGAATTCAGGATCGGTGAGGAAGGCAAAGGCTGGTTCTACGCCAATGTCCTTCTTAAGAATGAGCGGCTTTCCTATGCCCATATCGGCGCCAAACGACGGGATATCGAACGGCTGCGTGCCCGCTTGGCTCGGTGGCCTGAAAATGGCGAGAAAGCAGTTTTGGTCCACAGGCTGGCAGCGATCGAAGCGCGCCTTGATGTCATAGAAACCGCCATATTGCGTGTGCTCGGCACCGATATGGAAATGTCGACGGCAGCTTTCCTGAAAATCGCCTGCACCGAATGCGCGCAAGCCATCACCGCTCTAGCCGTCGACATCGCGGGACCGGCGCGCGCCGCAATGCCCGACCGGTCGCAGCCCGATTGGGACAA
>DASUDM010000034.1:0-8964 GCA_036275575.1 Sphingorhabdus sp.
CGGTTTGAGCCTTTGCAAAAGCGGCGAATTACCGAAGACGATCCCTATTTCAGCACGATATCGAGCAAATGGTCGGATGCGCTGCGCAGCGCGTTCCATTCGCTACCTGATTATGTGATCGACTGAAATCAGGCTGATTCGAGCGCGCGGGCAAGCTTGTCGCGGATTGCGCGCAACTCGGGCACCAATTTCGATGGCGGCGGCGATGCGAAAAGATCGCCAATCGGCGCAGCCTTTGTAGCGGGTTGCGCCTGTCCGACCGGCGGCGTCACCGGCGCTGCCTGGGCTTTCCCGCCCTTGGCCAGAAAACTGCGAGCGCCGCGAATTGTGTAGCCCTGATTGGCAAGCAGATCCTGGATTTGGTCGAGCAAGGCCACATCCGAGGGGCGATATAGCCGCCGCCCGCCTGCCCGCTTCAACGGTTTGAGCATCGGGAACTGCTCTTCCCAATAGCGCAGGATATGGGTTTTTACGCCCAGCCGGTCGGCCATTTCACCTATGGTCAGGAATGCCTCAGGAGCCTTTTCCATGCCCGTTTACTTGACCTTCTGGCGCAAGCCCTGGCTGGCACGGAAGGTAAGCACGCGGCGCGGTGTGATCGGCACTTCGATCCCGGTCTTGGGGTTGCGCCCGATGCGCTGCGCCTTGTCACGCAGCACGAAAGTTCCAAAGCCGGAGATTTTCACATTTTCCCCGGCAACCAGCGCATCGAGGATGTGATCGAGAAGCGATTCGATTATTGCGGAGGCATCAGCCCGCGAAAGCCCAACATGGCGGTTGATTGCTTCTGCAATATCCGCGCGTGTCAAAGTACCAGCATCAGCCATGGATTTCCTCCTTCATCACGCGACCCCTTCGTGATTCCCTTGGAACATATAGCAATTTCAGAAGGATGTAAAATGGCTGACGAATATTTACCCGTCCAAAAACGGATCACATCCGGACGATGGAAGCACCCCAGGTAAAGCCGCCGCCCATGGCTTCAAGAACGACAATATCGCCCTTCTTGATCCGGCCATCGCGCACCGCGCCATCCAGCGCCAGCGGCACCGATGCCGCAGATGTATTGGCATGTTCGGATACGGTCAGCACAACACGTTCGGCGGGCAGGCCGAGCTTTTTCACCGTCGCATCGATTATGCGGGCATTGGCCTGGTGCGGAACCACCCAATCGATGTCGTTCGCCTCAAGATTCGCCTGCTCGAGCACTTCGTGCATCACGCTGGCAAGGTTGGTGACCGCGTGGCGGAACACTTCGCGTCCATGCATGCGCAGCTTGCCGACCGTGCCGGTGGTCGACGGCCCGCCATCGACATAGAGCAGTTCGTTATGCTTGCCATCGGCATGGAGCTGCGTTGCGAGCACGCCGCTTTCGCCCGTCTCGCCCGAAAGCACCACTGCACCCGCGCCATCGCCAAACAACACGCAAGTGCCGCGGTCTTCCCAATCGAGCAGCCGCGTCATGGTTTCGGCGCCGATGACCAACGCGTTCTTCGCCGAACCGGCGCGGATCATGCTTTCTGCAACCGAAAAGGCATAGAGGAAGCCGGAGCACACCGCCGCGACATCAAATGCTACCCCGCCATGGTGGCCGAGGATGTGCTGCACCTTGGTAGCGGTGGCGGGAAAGGTCTGGTCGGGCGTGCAGGTAGCAACAATGATGAGGTCGATGTCCTTCTCGGTCATCCCGGCCGCATCAAGCGCATTGCGCGCAGCTTCTGCCCCCAGCGTCGCAGTGGTCTCATCAGGCCCGGCAATATGGCGGAACTTGATGCCGGTGCGCTCGGTAATCCACTCGTCCGAGGTGTCCACCTTGGCGGCCAGTTCATCATTCGAAACGCGGCGCTTGGGGAGGGCAGAACCTGTTCCCTTGATAACGGCACGAAGCGCGGTTCCGCTCATTCCTCGATGACTTCCTTGCCTGCGATCTGCTCCAGATCCTGCGCGATGCGTTTGGTGATATCGTCCTCGACCAGCCGGGCAGCGACCTTGACCGCATTGGCCACACCTTCGATGCTCGCGCTGCCATGGCTCTTCACCACGACACCGTTGAGGCCGAGGAAAACCGCGCCATTATGGTTGTTGGGATCGAGATGGTGCCGCAAAAGCTCGGTCGCGGGACGTGATACCAGGAAACCGAATTTGGATCGGATCGAGCTGGTAAAGGCGCGGCGCAACAGGTCGGTCACGAAACGGGCAGCGCCTTCGATCGATTTGAGTGCGATATTGCCCGAAAAGCCATCGCAAACCACGACGTCGCATTCGCCGCGGTTGATCTTGTCAGCTTCGATAAAGCCCTGGAAAGCCATGTGCAGCTCGGGGCTTTCGCGCAGATGCTGCGCGGCAAAACGCAGACTGTCGGTGCCCTTCAGCTCCTCGGTGCCGATATTGAGCAAACGCACGCGCGGCTTTTCGAAATTGTAGAGTATGCGCGAATAGGCCGCACCCATCACCGCGAATTGCACCAGATTGCGGGCATCGCATTCGGTGTTTGCACCCAGATCGAGCATCACGACATCGGTGTCGGTGAGCGTCGGCAGCAAGGCGGCAAGCGCGGGCCTGTCAATCCCCGGCATCGTGCGGAGCGCCAGCTTCGCCATCGCCATCAGCGCACCGGTGTTGCCAGCGCTGACGGCAGCAGCTGCATCGCCTGCCTTCACGGCGTTGATCGCCAAGCCCATTGAGCTGCCACGCGACTTGCGCAGCGCCTGACTGGGCTTGTCATCGCCGGTGACGACCTCGGTCGTGTGCAGGATTTCGGAAGCTGCGCGCAGGTTCGGATGGTTTTCAAGTGCAGCCTTGATCTGCACCTCATCCCCGACCAGCAGGAATTTGAAGCTTTCGTGCCGGTGGCGCGCCAAAGCTGCGCCCGCGATCATCACGCGAACGCCTTCATCACCGCCCATCGCATCAATGGCGATACGCGGTGAAGTGGTCACGATATCATCCCTCCGATGAGAAGAGCGATTGTCCGGAAATTAGGCGACAGCGAGGATTTCGCGGCCGTTATAATGGCCGCAAGCCGTGCACACATGGTGCGGGCGCTTCAGTTCGCCGCAGTTCGAGCATTCCTGGAAGGCTTCAGCCTTCAGCGAATCATGGCTACGACGCATGCCGCGCTTGGACGGCGTGGTTTTTCTCTTGGGGACAGCCATCTCGGCACCTGTTCCATTTCAAAAAATCTAGTGTTTCTGCGGCTTTAAAGCGAAAAGGCGACGCTGGCAAGCAAGGCCGGAAGCGGCGTCCAAACACCCAAAGCTGCGGATGAGGGGCGGCTAATACCGATTTTTCCGTGCTTTGCAAGTTCGCAGATGGCTGTTAGCACCGCTTTCAAACAACGGGAGGACAATATGATGCTTTCATTGCCGATTACCTTGACGATTGCTGCGGGTGCCGCGCTGGTGAATATCTGGCTGATGATCCGCTGCGGGCAAGCACGCACCAAGGGCGGCGTCTCGATCGGCGATGGCGGCGACGAGTTCCTGATCCGCCGCATGCGCGCGCACGCCAATTTCGTCGAAAGCGCGCCCTTCGTGCTGGTGTTGCTCGCCGCAATCGAAGCGACGCAAGGCAGCGCCAACTGGCTCTGGTATGTCGGCATCATCTACATCTTCGGCCGCCTCGCGCATGGCCTCGGCATGGATGGCGGAACGCTCGGCAAGGGCCGGACGATCGGCACGCTGATCACGATGCTGACTTTGCTCGGCTTAGCCGGCTATGCGCTGTGGAGCGTTTATTCGAAGCTGGGCTGAAAATCCGAATTAGCAAGCGATTGGCGAACGACAGACGCACACATGCGCGCCTTAGTTGGCTTTTGGTGCGGTCCAACCTTTATACTCGGCTGATGACACTTTCCCGTCGTGATCAGTGTCAGCCTCAAAATAGAAGCGATCACGCATCGCTTCAACGTCGGACAGCAATACATATTTGCCTGTCACTTCGACCTTTCCTTCTGTGAGATATCTATAAGTCGGTTCTCCTCCGACTCGTAGTAGCGAGGGGGCCTCCTTGCCTTCCAGAAAGCCGCTCTTGTCTTTGTCCAATTCATCGAAAGTTGATGGACCGGAAATGAGTATTTCGTCCGGCTTTGGAATTACGATAGATTCTGTAGCAGGGGTCACGTCGTGCAACATGACGAAAATCATAGCGCCAATTGTAATACTCATAACAAATGCTCCCAGTGCCTTTGATCTGCGACCAACAGCTGTGCGCGAAGTCAATGTTCCGTCTAGGTCCGAAGGTTGGGGTACCGTTGTTTGGTACCCCTCGCTTGCTGCCAGCAAGCGCGACGCGTGAAGCGACGATGAAACGCCAAGTTTGGCTCGCGCCATTTTGAGCCGCTTCTCAACGGCATGTGAAGAGATGCCCATATCAATCGCCATCTCTTTTGCCGATTGATGATTCTGTATGCGCCTCAAACAGTCTTTTTCCCTCTCGGTTAACCGTTCTAGCGCCGCAAGCCTCTCCCCATTAAGCTGATTCATGTCTTGAGCCATGATCGCCTGATAAGTGCAGGTGTATTTTTCGCCAAGTACTGGCGGCTGGTACTCTGCTTATTGCCATCTCGCTTCAGGCAATCGAGAGCTATTTTCGTTGAAAAGTTTTTGGCGAGCTAGTTCGCCTTCGTTTCAATCCCAAATATGCCGGTTATCAATAGTTGAATAAACGAAACGAGCCATTCCAGACTCCCCAGCGCCCACCCATTACCCCAAGGCATAATCCGAGACATAGGCGTTGATCTTGCGTTCATGGCCGAAGTTGCTGGTCGGGCCATGGCCCGGAATGAAAGTCACGTCATTGCCGAGCGGCCATAGTTTCTTGGTGATTGAATCGATCAGATCCTGATGGTTGCCGCGCGGGAAATCGGTGCGGCCGATGCTGCCCTGGAACAGCACATCGCCGACAATCGCTAGGCGGCTCGGGCCGTGATAGAAAACCACATGACCCGGCGTGTGCCCCGGGCAGTGGATGACATCGAGGGTCAGTTTGCCAACGGTGACGGTATCGCCGTCCTTCAGCCAGCGGTCGGGCTCAAAGGTCTTGGCGTCCATCCCCCAGCGTTTGCCATCATCGTCAAGCTGCGCGATCCAGAAGCGATCATCCTCATGCGGTCCTTCGATTTTGAGGCCGAGTTCCTGCGCCAGCATGCCCGTCTGCCCACAATGGTCGAGATGGCCATGGGTGACGAGCAACTTCTCCAGCTCAACCCCGGTTTTCGCCACCGCATCTTTCAGCTTGTGCAGATCGCCACCGGGATCGACCAACGCGCCCTTATTGGTCTCGGTGCACCAGAAAAGCGTGCAATTCTGCTGCAGCGGGGTGACAGGGATGATCACCGCCTTCAGGGGCGGCTGGGCGTTCATGTTCGAAGTGACGTTGCTCATAGGCGATATGTGGCGGGGCGACGGCGCGAACGCAAGCCTTTCACAACCTGCGCCCCACCCAGACAACCCGGCCAACTACCTGCACTTCGGCATGGTCGCGGTCTGGCCAAGAGGGATAGGCCGGATTATCCGACAGCACTGACAATCGCCCGCCGGGCGCAAGCGCCAGTCGTTTGACCATCAACACCCCGTCGATGCGGATGACATGGATGCCATCGCGCAGCGGCTTCAGCGCCGCGCCCTTGTCGACCATGATGTCGTCGCCATGGTTCAGCACCGGTTGCATCGAATCGCCCTCGACACGGATCAGCGAAACGTTGCGCGGCTCTACGCCCAGCTTGCGCAGCCATTGCTCGTCAAAACCAACCTTGCCGGCAAGCGCCTCACCCTCTGCCAGCGCGCCCGCCCCTGCAGAAGCACCCACCGCCAGTTTTGGTACCAGCTTCAGGCCGTCGCGCTTGACCCCGGCTTCTTCGGGCGCGCCCAGCAATTGCGGATCGACTCCATAATAGCGCGCCAGAATTGATCGCTCCCGCTCCGGCAGGTTCTTCGGGCTGCCGCGCTTTATATATTGCTGGATGTATGCAGGGTTGCGCCCGACGAGCCGCGACAACGCCGAATAATCGTCGCCATGCGCATGAATCAGCCGGTCGAGTTCGGCGCGCGGATCGCTGCTCGTCATGTCCTCACACTAGCAATAGGAAATATCCTAGACAAGTAGGATTTTTCCTATCACCAATGTTCTACACTTGTTCCATTTGATTCGTCGACATGGACAGACCGGAAAATGGGTGGTGCCAAAAGGAAAGGACAGCAAATGCACATCAATCGAAAGATCGAACGCTTCCTGCGGTTGCACGATATGGCGCCCACCACTTTCGGACGGCGCGTCGCGCGCGATCCGCGGCTCGTACTCGACATGCGCAACGGCCGCTGCCTGCGCGAGGCGATGGTGGTGAAGGCAGAGGCGTTCATGGCGGCCTATGAACGGCATCTTGAATTGCTCAACCTGAAGGAAGCGGCATGATGCACTCACGCCCCACTTCAGGCCTCGAAAGGGGTTTGCTCGCGCTGTTACCCGACGCAGCGATTATCAGTTGCCGTCGAAGTGCATGGCACAGCGCGACATTTTCCGGGGAGCGCGTCGTGGTCGGGCTGGAGTTGGCAGGGCCCGACAGCGCGGCCCGTGCTGACGCATTCGCTGCGGCGCTGCCCGAGGCCGAATTCAAACTGCACAAGCAGTTCGTCGCCGACATTCTGGTCAGCGACAGGCAATTATCCGGCGATGCAATCCGATTGACCGTCGAGGCCTTGCTGCTTGACGAATGAGGTTCAGCGCGTGCGCGCGTTCATCCGGTGGAGCGTTTCGAGCGCCGAGCGCAGGGCAGCATCGAGCTCTTCCGATTCGGGCCGCTGCGGAACATCGACCGGCATATCCTCATCGCGGACTACCGCACGAAGCGGTGCTGGCTCGACCGGTGCCGGTTCATATGCCGCAGCCGGCGCGATATCCGGGCGAATCGGCTGCACGTTCGAAACGGGCAATTCGCTGGCGATTTTCTCGATATAGGCAAGCTGGGCATCACGCTCGGCGAGCGCCGATTCAAAACGGCTGACCATATCGTCGAGCGACGAAATGCCAGCGGATTGCGATGTCGTGCTTGCGGTTGCGGCAAAGGCAGGCGCTGCTGGTTGCGCTTCATGTTCCGGTTCGATTTCGGTTGCTTCCACCTCAATCGGCTCAACCCATTCCGCTTCGACAGTCTCCACCGAAACTACGGCCTCTGATGCATCAACCGCTTGGCCTTCCGCTTCCAGAATGTCGCGATTGGCGGAGAATGGGCGGCGCGGCGGGGCATCGGGATGCGCATCGCCGGAACGCAATTTGGGCAGGTCTTCAAGGTCGGCGATGGCGTCGCCATTCCTGCGCGCTTCGACAAAGGCTGCAATCCGCGCGCGCGCGCGCTCGAAAACCGAAGGCTTTTCCTCTTCCTCGTCTTGAAACCCGCTGGCATCCTCGACGACCTCATCGTCTTCGAACGGCTCCGCATAGGTCCAGAACGGTTCGTCATGGGCAATGGCAGGATATTGCTGCGCGCCGGTACGCCGCAAGAACAGCATGCTCAGCACGAGCAGCGTCAGTGCGCCAAAGGCGTAAGAAATCAGCGCCCGGGCCGTGTCGCCCAGCGGCGCTGCGGTTGCCGGTACCATTTCGGAAATCCCGGTTGAACCGGTCAGCGTTTCCCAGATTCCCGTGGGAATGAACATCGCGACAACCGCAGCAAGCGCCCCGCCCCCGGTCGCCATCGCTACTGCCTTCGCCTGGTCATCGAATTTCAGCATCGCCTGCATAACTACCCTGTTTTTCGCATCGGGCTTCGCGTTGCGATCATATCGCGCGCTCAACCTTTATTAGCACGGCCTATCAGGAAATGGTAAACAGGTTCGTAACGCATTATGTTTGTTTGCCAATTGCGTTCCTTTTCGACAAAGGCCCGCGCTTGTGCCTTGCGCAGCGGCCACATCGCTTTGTCAGCGAATAGCTTATCGATGGCCTTCGCCGCGCCGAGCGGGTCGTCTGCCGGGAACAAGGCCCCGGTCACCCCATCCTCGATCAATTCGCGATGCCCGCCGACATCGGATGCTGCAACCAGCCGCCCCTGCGCCATCGCCTCCAAGGGCTTCAGCGGGGTGACAAGCTCGGTCAACCGCATGCGTTTGCGCGGATAGGCGAGCACATCGATCAGGCTGTAATAGCGTTCAACCGCTTCATGCGGCACGCGTCCGATAAAGTGGATGTGTCCGGCCGCAGGAGAGTTAGCGGCTTGTGCCCGCAGCCTTTTTTCCATGGGCCCGCCACCCACAAGCAACAAATGCGCCTCGCGCCCCGCTCCATTCAGATGCGCCATTGCAGCTATCAGGTCATCAATGCCTTCATAATCGTAAAAACTGCCGATATAGCCGATCACATCCTTGCCGCTCAGCCCCATCTCCTCGGCCAGCGCTTCGTCGCGCGGCGGCGGGTTGCCGAACAATTCCATGTCCACGCCATTGGGCGAGACGAAGATTTTGCCCGCATCGAAACCGCGCGCAACCAGATCGGATCGCAGGCCTTCGCAGATCACGGCGACCTTGTCTGCCCGGGCTACGACATGGTTTTCCAGCGCGCGGGTGAAGCGGTATTTGAGCGATCCTTCATGGCCGGTGCCGTTGCCGACCGCTGCATCTTCCCAGAATGCCCGGATTTCATAGACAAAGGGTAATCCCAACCGTGCCGCCGCCCTGGCCGCAGCCAATCCGTTCAGCGCTGGTGAGTGCGCATGGACGAGGTCGAACGGCCAATCGCGATAGACGTCCAGAATGCGCTGCTCCAGCGCACGAATCTCGCGCCATTCGCGCACGCCGGATGGGCCGGAAACCTGCACGGGGGTGCGATAAAACAACAATCCTTCGGCCTCTTCTTCGAGCCCTGCCGGTTCCATTCCGTGCTGGTATTGCCGCACCCCGGTCAACCCGCGCACGTCCCACCCGGCACCGAGTTGCGATTTCAGGATCGCGCGCGTGCGAAAGGTATAGCCGC
>DASUDM010000035.1:0-3852 GCA_036275575.1 Sphingorhabdus sp.
GGTACGTCGACCGTCTGCGCTACGGCAGCAGGAGGCTTGGTATTGATTGGAAAGCCAGTAACCTGCGCGGCACGGACCTTTGCTACTGAGGTTTCGATTTCCCCTGCCATTGCAACGCCTTTCTGGCGCTGATCGAGGGGAATATGCTTGTCCATTTCTCCAAGACTGCGCGTGGCGGGAGCGAGCCCCGCAGCCGAGGCGCGGGTCATCAAAGCATAAGCCCGCACCCAGTCTTTCGAAATATAAACGCCGTTGAACAATTCAGTCGCAAGAAGATATTGTGATCGCGGCTCTCCCCGCGCGGACGAAGCTTCGAGCAGTGGCAGAGCCTCTTTCACCTTGCCTTGATAATGGTAGAGATGCCCGAGACTGTCCGATGCTTGCAAATGCCCTTGCTTTGCGGCGCGTTGATACCAGGATGCAGCTACATCGAGGTCCTGCTTTACACCGCGCCCAAGCTTATAGGCTTGGCCCAGATTGAATTGCGCATCTGCATCGCCTTTCTTGGCCGGATCACGCCATTCTTTGACCGCTTTTTCATAATCGCCGCCCGACCATGCATCGACGCCCGATTTGACATCGGCGGTCGCAGATTGCGCGGCTGCGACAAGGCAAATAGCGAATGCCATGGATGGAATGGATGGTAAGCGCATGGTTTGCTCCAAGTGACTGTTCGCGCGATTTACGGCAGTTCTGCTGAGAATTGGTAAACAAGCAAGATGAATGGCTTAACCTTTTACATCCATTAACGATGAGAGGGCGCCATCCGGATTTATTACGCTGCGCTGCGACGATGGCATTTCCATGCCGCAGAAAGGCGACGTCAGCGTTAACCGATTTTTAGGTGTGTTCTGTCACATCCCATCCAAACAGCTTGCAAAAGGGGAATAATGTGAGGGTTCTCGCATTGGCATCGCAAAAAGGCGGATCGGGCAAAACCACTTTGTCTGGTCACCTGGCAGTACAGGCCCAGCTTTCGGGCGCCGGTCCGGTTGTCCTAATCGATATTGACCCGCAAGGGTCGCTTGCCGATTGGTGGAATGAGCGTGAGGCCGATCTTCCGGCTTTCGCACAGACGACTGTTGCCCGCTTGGCATCTGACCTTGCTGTGCTCCGACAGCAAGGTTTCAAACTGGCAGTCATCGATACACCGCCGGCAATCACCATGGCAATCCAAAGTGTGATTTCGGTCGCAGAGTTGATTGTGGTCCCGACCCGACCCAGCCCGCACGATCTTCGTGCGGTAGGTGCAACGGTCGACCTGTGCGAACGCGCCGGCAAACCGCTCATCTTCGTGGTGAACGCTGCCACCCCCAAGGCAAAAATCACATCGGAAGCCGCCGTTGCACTGTCGCAGCACGGCACGGTTGCCCCGATCACGTTGCACCATCGCACCGACTTTGCAGCATCGATGATTGACGGTCGCACGGTCATGGAAGTTGATCCACAAGGGCGATCGGCAGAGGAAGTCCGCCAGCTTTGGTCCTATATCTCAGATCGACTTGAAAAGAATTTCCGCCGCACGGTGTTCAGTGCGCCCGCCGCCACCAATCCCCAGGTTGCACAAGCCCGCCCGATGGGCGGATTTGGCCGCCGGGTCATCGGTTAATCTGGTCTGGGGGCGATGAACATGAACGAACCCAAACCGATAGCTTCCCTCTCGTCCGGCTTGCTGGCGCGCAAAGGCGCTGCACGCCCTGCCATGCGGCGACCGCTGATCCAGAACAGTGGCGTTGCGGCTACGGCTGTTCAGGATGATCTGGGCTGGAACGACATGGGCTATGATGTCGATCCTGATCCCACCACACCTATGGATTACGAACATGACCACGGATACAATCCGCTGGCCAATGCCGTTCCCGAGGTAAAGCCCGAGGTGAAGCAGCAGCAGGAGCGCATCGCCGAGCAGCTGCAGGTGCAGGCTGAAGAGCTTGGTGTGGCAGCACATGATGTGCCTGTTGCGCCCGTGGTTTCGATCTCGGCATCACGACCTGTCGCGTCAAAGGCTCCAGTGGTGCGCGAACGCGCAGCTCCGGGTAGCAAGGGCAAATCGGCATTCACATTGCGTCTCGATGCTGAACGCCATCTCAAATTGCGGCTGGCCTGTGCGGTCAGCAACAAATCCGCTCAGCAACTTGTAACCGCAGCGCTTGATGCGTTCATCGATGCAATTCCCGAAATTTCCACGCTGGCGGCGCATGTCCCCGGCAAGAAATCGGCCTGAAACGCCAACCCTAACCAAGTTTGAGGTACAGTCATGAAGAACAAGACTCTCGTAAAGCTGGCATTGTCGACTGCAGTAGTCGGTTTCACTGCCTTGGGTGGGGCTGGAGTTGTCGCGTCAAGCGCAGCTACGCATGCATCGATCGATGTGCAGGCTAAAAAGGCGCATGGCTGGGCGAAAAAGGCTGAAAAGCTGTTCGCCAAAGGAAAAACCGACAAGGCATTGGGCTATGCTGAAGCCGCCGTCGCGGGCGACATGAACAATATGGAATATCGCTCGCTGCTGGCACGCATCTATATGGCGCAAGGGCGTTTTGTAGCTGCCGAGCGCACCTTTATGGATGTGATGGAGCTTGGCCAGGTCGATGCACGGACCGTTATTGGTGCGGCGCTCACCCGCATTGCGCAAGGCAAGGTTGAATCGGCAATCTCGTTGGTCGATGCCCATCGCTCAATCCTGCCTGCTAGCGATTATGGGCTGACCCTTGCTCTTGCGGGCGACAGCAAACGTTCGGTCGATGTTTTGGTCGATGCGATCCGCGCCGATAACGCCACATCACGTACCCGCCAGAACCTCGCCCTTGCTTATGCGCTTGATGGCCGTTGGCGTGAGGCACGCATCATGGCGGTACAAGACATGCCGCAAGACCGTGTTGATGCCCGTATCGTTGAATGGGCACAATATGCCCGTCCGGGTGCCTATCAGACCCGCGTTGCCGGCCTGTTGAATGTGACGCCGCGGAGCGATTCAGGTCAGCCGGTGCACCTCGCGCTTGGAAACATCAATGCAGCGCCTGCCATGGCAGCGGTGGAAGCTCCCGCTCCGGTCGCTATCGCAGCTGCCGAGCCTGTTTCCGAATTGGCGGCAGTCGGCCCAGCGCCGGTCGCTTTGGGTTATGAAGAATCTGATGTCCGTATCGCTGCAGCAGTGGCATCGGTTGCCGGAGAAGAGGCACCTTTGATCAAGGCGCCCGAAGGACCGGCAAAAACGGAAGAGTCGGTTCCGGCCGCTAAACCGGTGAGGCTCGCACTTGCCGATACCCGCGCGCCGGCAACACAAGTAGCCGGAAAGTACCTCGTACAGCTTGGCGCTTTCTCATCGGCGGGCAATGCCCAGAAGGCTTGGTCACAATATAGCCGCAAGCACAAAATTCTCGGTGGCTTCACTTCTTCGAGCTCGACCGTGAATATCAAAGGTCGGACTTTGACCCGTCTCGCTGCCGCTGGCTTTGGCAATTATCAAGCGGCGGTATCAGCCTGCAGCCAGATCAAGCGTGCGGGCGGTGATTGCGTGGTGAAGTCGGTGGACGGTGCCGCACCGGTTCGAATGGCGGCCAAGCCGGCGCGCAAACCGGTTAAAATTGCTGCGCGATAAATTTCAAAACAATAACGGGTTGCGCAAAGGGCGGCGGATCAGATGATCTTGCCGCCCTTCATTGTTTTGCGCACCCGGCCTTGAACGGGCAGTTTGTCGAAAGGTGTGTTTCCAGCAAGAGCCGCCATCTTGTCGCTGTCTACCTGCCATGGGGCGTCACGATCGATAAAAATCAGATCGGCTTCGCGGCCGCTTTCGATGGCTCCTGCATTTACATTCAAGATGCGCGCCGGGTTGGTTGCAAGCAATTCGAA
>DASUDM010000036.1:0-2151 GCA_036275575.1 Sphingorhabdus sp.
GAAAATTGCAGGTAGGTCGAGTAACTGTCCTTCGCGACCGAGCTTTGCAGCAAATGCATCAGGCCTGCCGAATAGGCATGCGCCTCGCCATCCTTGCGCTGCTTATAGAAGCCGCCGATCGGCAAGCGCGCCACGGCGGCATCAAATGCCTCGGCATGGCGTTCGGCAGCATTGACGAACAGCGATTGATAGCCTTCGCCCGAAATCTTGTTGGGCATTCCCGGAAAGAAGTCGTTGACCAGTGCCCGGCTCAAACCGACAGCCTCAAAATTATAACCGCCGCGATAGCTGGAGATGACGGCGATCCCCATTTTCGACATGATCTTGAGCAGACCTTCGTTGATCGCGGTGCGATAATTTTCAACGGCGGTTGCAAGCGGCATATCGCCAAACAGGCCGCGCGCGTGCCTGTCGGCAATTGACGCCTCGGCAAGGTAGGCGTTTACCGTTGTCGCGCCTACGCCGATCAGCACAGCGAAATAGTGCGTATCGAGGCATTCCGCCGAGCGGACGTTGACCGAAGCATAGCTGCGCAGGCCCGCGCGCACCAAGTGTGTATGCACAGCGGCTGCGGCCAAAATCATAGGTATTGCAATATTTTGGGTATCAATGTTGATATCGGTTAAGAACAGTTCGGTTTGCCCCGAACGCACTGCGGCCTCGGCATCTTCGCGGATGCGGCGGATCGCGGCGCGCAAGCCTTCCTGGCCATTCGCGACCGGGTAGGTGCAGTTGATTTCGGCTGCTGCTTTTTCAAATGCGGCCTTCAACCGCCCCCATTCGCCATTGGTCAAAACCGGGCTGTCGAGGACAAGGACGTCGCTATTCTGGCCGGTTTCATCGAGGATGTTGGCAAGGTTGGAAAAGCGCGTCTTCAGGCTCATCACATGCCGCTCGCGCAAGCTGTCGATCGGCGGATTGGTGACCTGGCTGAAATTCTGTCGGAAGAACTGGCTGATGATGCGTGGCTTGTCCGAAATCACGGCAAGCGGGGTGTCATCCCCCATCGATCCCACCGCTTCCTTGGCATCCTCAACCATGGGGCTGAGGATCATTTCCATATCCTCGAGTGTCATGCCCGCCGCCACTTGTCGCCGGGTGAGATCGGCGCGCGTCCAATCAATTGGTGCATCCTTGCCCTCAGGCAAGTCGGCTATGCTGCGGAATCCGTGGACAAGCGCCGCATATTCCTGCTCCGCAGCAATCCGGTCCTTGAGTTCGCCATCACGGTATAATTTGCCTTCGTCGAGGTTCACGGCAATCATCTGGCCGGGGCCAAGGCGACCCTTTTCAACGATGGTGTTTTCCGGAACGATGACCATCCCGGTTTCGGAACCGATCACCAGCAAGCCGTCATTGGTGCGGCTATAGCGTAGCGGACGAAGCGCGTTGCGATCAACGCCTGCAACCGCCCAATGGCCATCGGTCATCGCCAGCGCGGCAGGGCCATCCCATGGCTCCATCACGCTTGCCATATATTCGTACATCGCCTTGTGGTTGGCCGGCAGGTTTGGGTTTGATTGCCATGCCTCGGGGATCAGCATCAGCTTTGCCGTGGGGGCTTCCTTGCCCGAACGGATCAGCGTTTCGAACACGGCGTCGAGTGCGCCCGTGTCAGAGGCGCCGGCAGGGATCACCGGTTTGATATCGTCCGAATGATCACCAAACGCGATCGAAGCCATCTTTATCTCGTGGCTCTTCATCCAGTTCTGGTTGCCGCGGATCGTGTTGATCTCGCCATTATGCGCAAGCGCGCGGAAAGGCTGCGCCAGCCACCATTGCGGAAATGTGTTGGTCGAATAACGCTGGTGAAAGATTGCTACACGGCTTTCGAACCGCTCATCCTGCAGGTCCGGGTAAAAGATCGACAGGCTCTCGGCGAGGAACAGGCCCTTGTAGACAATCGACTGGCACGAGAGGCTGCAAATGTAGAAATCGCGGATTTGGGCAGCCACGACCTTTTTCTCGATCCGGCGACGGATGAGGTAGAGGTTCTTTTCAAACTCTGCGGCATCGACCGCGTCGGGCATTGGCCCGGCGATCATGATCTGCTCGATCTCTGGCCGTGTGCGCTGCGCTTTGTCGCCAATCACCGATACGTCGACGGGAACCTGCCGCCATCCATAGATGGTATAGCCAGCCTCGATAATT
>DASUDM010000037.1:0-8758 GCA_036275575.1 Sphingorhabdus sp.
CGTAAGGCGCATTTCGTAATGCTCGACCTTGACGCTTCGGGCGATGCCATCGCCGAGCTGGAACGCCAGACCCGCATGAACGAAGATGTGATCCGTTACATGACCGTCCGCGTTGACGAGCATGAATCGGGCCCGTCTGTCATGATGCGCAAGCAGGAACGCAGCGACCGTGGAGACCGCGGTGAGCGCGCGCCCCGCCCCCGTCGTGAAGAGGAGTTTTAATCGATGGCACGTCCTTTTTTCCGTCGCCGCAAATCCTGCCCCTTTTCGGGCAAGGATGCTCCGCGCATCGACTATAAAGATACCCGCCTGCTTCAGGGCTATGTCTCTGAACGTGGCAAAATCGTCCCCTCGCGCATCACCGCCGTTTCGGCGAAGAAGCAGCGCGAACTCAGCCAAGCTATCAAGCGTGCGCGCCATCTCGGCCTCATGCCCTATGTCGTGAAGTAAGGAGAAGACCCCATGGAAATCATCCTGCTTGAACGCGTGGAAAAGCTGGGCCACATCGGCGACGTCGTCACCGTGAAGGACGGCTACGCCCGCAACTACCTGCTTCCGAACAAAAAGGCGCTCCGTGCCAACGAAGCCAACCGCAAGGTGTTCGAAGCCAACCGTGCGAAGATCGAGGCGGACAACGCCAATCGTCGCAGCGATGCTGAAAAGCACGCGTCGAATGTCGAAGGCAAGCAGATCGTCTTGATCCGCGCCGCTTCGAACACCGGCCAGCTTTACGGCTCGGTTTCGGTGAAGGACATTGTCGACGGCCTCAACGCGCAAGACGCGAAGGTTGCCAAGTCGATGATCATTCTCGAACGCCCGATCAAGACGCTTGGCGTGTTCGACGTCAAGGTTGTCCTGCACCCGGAAGTTTCGGTCAACGTCACCGTAAACGTCGCACGTTCGGACGACGAAGCCGAACTGCAGAAGGACGGCGTCAACGTTATCGATCAGATGTTCGAAGACGAACAGGCTGAACTTGCTGCGCAGGCCATCGAAATGGCTGAAGCTCGCGAAGCTGCAGCTGACGAAGCCGACGCTGCCGAAGCTGCGCGCATCGAAAAGCTGAAGGCCGAACAGGAAGCCGCCAAGGCTGCCGAAGGCCTGTCAGCTGATGCAGGCGAAGACGAAGCCTGATAGCTTTTTAATAGCCAAACAAAGAGCCGCCCCGTCGCAAGACAGGGCGGCTTTTTTGTTTGGCAGGCTGGAACTCGCACCCCAGCCTGCCCGGTTCGGTGAAATTCCGGAGACTGCTGGAATTCCGCCAAACTATTCCGAATTCGTCAAAACTCGCCTGTAAAGCCCACGCGAGCCGCCGTACTCTTCCCGCCCGAGTAGGAAACGCCGCCGGTGATTGCGAACGGGTTTTCCATATTGGCCCGCAAGGCAACCGAGACGCCGATGGCCTGCTCTCCCCGATATGTGGCCGCGTGGACGCTATAGCTGAACTTTCCAACCTCGGTCGGCATCGGAGCAGCAACCAACGCGACCGCAGTTGCTGTCCCCCGCCGCGCATCGCGGCGATCGCGGTCAGACAGTGCGAACAACTCCCCAATCTGGGCGCTGTGCGTCGCGGTGATCGACTGCAAGGCGGGAATGGCACCGATGCTGATCGATTCTAGCGCAGTCAGGCGGCTATTCTGTGTGGTGTTGATCACCTGGATAGCTGCGATTTGCGTATCCTGGACCGTGTTTTGAGCCGCTGCCGCATTGGCGACGGTCAGGGCATTGTTGGCGGTCGTCTGCGCTGTGCCGGCATTGGCGAGCGCCGTATTCGCAGTAGCCTGCGCCGATGCAGCGCTGGCCGATGCGCCACCAACAGCAGCATTCAGCTGCGAAACATTGACCGCATCGGTAGCCGCCGTTCCCGCTGCAACATTGACAACCCGCCGTTCCGAACCGGCTGCGCCGACCGAGACGGTGTTGGCCTGATCGGCTATCGAACCAAGACCCAAAGCAACGGAATTATCGGCAGATGCCGTTCCACCCAGTGCGACAGAACTGGCCCCGCTCGCAATTCCCTGGACGGCTACCGAATTTGCGCCTGATGCGGATGAGAAACCACCGATGGCGATTGAAAAGCTGCCCGTTGCCTGTGCATTCGGGCCCAGCGCGATGTTGCTAGCCTGATTGGCGAATGCACCTGTACCCATGGCAACGGCATCAACGCCCTGTGCCAATGCGCCGCCCACCGCAACGGAGCCCTGCCCGCGGGCTGTCGCCGCCTGCCCCAATGCCGTTGCATTAGCGCCGATGGCACGGCTTGCACTGCCCAGGCTGGTAGCACCGACCCCAGATGCCTGCGCAGTGGCACCAAGGGCTACGCCGTTATTCGATACTGCAATCGCGCTATAGCCCGCTGCCAGTGCGTTTGCGCCTGACGCAACGGAAAGCGGGCCCAAAGCAGAAGAGAATTCCCCCTCCGCCAGCGAACCGTCGCCATAGGCGACCGACGACGTTCCAAGTGACTGCGATCGAGGGCCAATAGCAGCGGAATTGGGGCCAATCGACTGCGCAGTGAAACCGACTGCGATGCTTTGATCGCCGGCTGCCCCGGAATTGTTGCCGACTGCCACTGATTTGACGCCAGCGGCTATCGAAAGAGTGCCGACTGCAGTCGATTCAGTCACGCGGGCTTGCGCACCAGCACCGACTGCAGTTGCCAGAACTCCGGTAGCTCTTGCCCCCCTGCCAAGCGCCGTCGCGTCGACGGCATTGGCATTGGAAAAGCCTCCTACAGCGACAGCGCCTTGGCCAGTTGCCTGCGCCACCGTGCCCATAGCAACCGAGTTGCCACCATTAGCTGTGGTTTGAGTCGGTGTGCCGACCGGCGCAGCGATACCGAAAACGGACTGATAGCTGGAGCCGATGGCTATATTGCCATTGGTATTGTTGGTGGTCGAACCGTTCGTTCCACCTGCCAATGCCTCCGAGCCGGTGGCGATATCACCATTGCCGAATGCTCTGCTGGTGAACCCGTTCGCTACACTGACAAGCCCAGCCGCCCGGCTGAATGTCCCGGTAGCAGTGCTACTGTTGCCGCTGGCATCACTGCCAAAACCGTTGGCTGTGCTGAGTTCCCCACTGGCGGTGCTAACATAGCCGTTTGCCGTTGCGCCTTCGGAGCTGGCTGTCGCACCGAAACCTGTTGCTGTTGTATAGTTCGCAGTTGCAAAACTCGCGCTGCCAGTTGCCGTGCTGGCCGTTCCAGTTGCCGTGCTGCCGCTGCCGGTCGCGGTACTGGCAGCTCCGCTTGCGGTGCTGTTCGAACCCGTAGCGGTGCTGACGTCGCCGCTGGCGTTTGTGCCATTGCCGGTCGCTGTTGCGCCGATGCCGGTTGCCGACGAATTGCTTCCGCACTCGGTCGATAACGGATTTGGCCCATTATTACATTCAGGCGTCGCATCCGCCAATGCTGGCGTTGCCATTCCCACACCCAGAAACGCCGTCGAAAGCGTCAGGATCCGTTTTAGATTTTTCATGGTCAGTCTCCCGTTCAGAAAACGGCCGAGAGGATGAATGGGTCGGATCATGCCTCCCGGACCGATGGATGGAGACTATTTTCCACCGACGCGCATCTCGCTGCCCAAATGGGTAGGAATTCAGACTGTTGTTACAAAATTATCGATCGGACTTTGCCATTCGAGCGGCGCTTCGTGCAACAAAGCGGCGAGTTCTGCCTGCCTGCCAACCCCGGTCTTGGCGAATACGCCTTTGATCAGGAAACGCGCGGCATTGATAGAAACACCCCTGTCATTCGCATATTCCTCCAGCGTCCTGCCGTCAGCGATATATGCGGCGATCTTTGCCTCCGAAGGGGTCAGGTCAAACCAGTCTCGCAGCCGCTCGACGATCTCGATCGATACTTCCCGGCGGCCTCCTCCCACCAGCAATAATGCAGCGCCCCCGTTCGCTCCGGCAAGATCGATTGCAACACTGGGTTCAACCCGCATGGCAACGAGGAATGTCGTGCGGGTTTCATCGGCGATGGCAACTGTTTCGGTTCTTTTCGTTCCATGACCTTTGGCCAGCTTTTCCAGCCGGAATCGAACCTCTCGGTCAGTAAAATGCAATCGCTCTTGAATTTGCAGCACGCCTTGCGTCCGACCCAACCATTTCTGTGCCCTGGGGTTTGCATGCAGCAACTCCATATCGGGGCCTAGGGTGATGATGATCGAAGGCGAAGCATCAAGGCCAGCCTCGGCATTCGCTGCCCGCAAATCCGCTTCGCCAATCCGCCTGCTGATGCGGGAGGCCCGCTGAATATGCGGCACCAGCCGCGTCACCGCTTGGCGCAATATCGATGTATCGCCTACATCGGGCGCTGGCATGCACAGGCCAAGATGGTCCTGCCCGTGACGGTCGAGCGATGCGATAATCGCAACCTCATCCTCCCAGTTGGCGAGAAAGTTGGTGTAGAAATCATGTCGCTTGAAAACATCGCGCGGGACGATTTCGTCGCTGTGTACGACCTGCCCCACGGGAAGGGCGTGACCGTTTACGCTCCATGGCTGGCGGCCGGCGAACATCGCGATATAGCCGGCACGAGCAAACTCATTGACACCAGCCGCTCCGATAAACCGCCCGGTTGCGGGATTAAGCCTTTCCCAGACCAACATCGCGACATCCCACCGTGGCGGGCTGAAGTTGCTGATCAGCGAGGTAAGGGCGACATCCCAGTGCGATGGCACCAGTGCCGCTTCATAAACATCGGATACCACGGCATCAAAGGCCGCCAGCAACTTCTGTTCGCCCATAACCAAAGGCCTACCATCGAGTAGAACTGTTGGATAGCGACAAATCCACTATGAATCGAACTGGTTCATCTTCAGTCGAACACTCAAGAAAACCCTGTTGGTAACTTTGGGCAGATTTCAGCCTAGGATCACATAAATGCGATCACGCCCCGCACAATTGTTCTGCCAGAGCATGGCCCATATCGGCCTCGGGAAAGACGACCTTGGAAACGCCCAGCCGCGTCAAAATCAAGCCGTGCTGGCGGGTCGAGGCCTTCGCCCAGATATCCTTGATGCCCAGTTCCTGCAACGCGAGGACTGATAGCACGCTGCCTTCCAGGCTGGCCCCAATGGCGACCACGGCAAAGTCCACCTCGTTCACGCCGAGTGCGCGCAGCGCCTCCGCCTCGGTGGAGTCTGCCTGCACGACATGCGGAAGGTCATCGGCAAGTTTCTGGACGATTTCAGCATTGCCATCGATGCCGACAACCTCATGCCCCAGTTCGACAAGCCGCAGCGCGACGGCTTCACCGAAGCGGCCAAGCCCGATCACGGCGACGCTTTTCTTCTCCGCGTTTTTCGATTTCCTAGCCAATGAGAACCTCCTCTTTGGGGTAGTGATAGAATACCGGCTTGCCGCGCGAAGCTAGCGCAGCAAACAGCGTAATCGGGCCCACGCGCCCTACGAACATCAGGAAAATCAAAAGATATTTGCCGGAATCAGTGAATTGCGCGGTGACGCCGGTAGAAAGACCAACAGTGGCAAAAGCTGAAACTGCTTCGAACATTGCATCGCGCGGGGCGATTTGGGGGGAAAGCGCAACAAGCAGGTATCCCATCCCCAAAACCAGCACTGCAGCCAATGCGACCACCGAAATGGCACGGCGCTGGTTATGCTCGCCGATGCGGCGGCCAAAAGCTTCAACATCCGGCTTTCCCCGGATTTCAGACCAGATGATAAGCAAAATGACGACCACCGTCGCCACTTTGACACCGCCCGCCGTGCCCGCGCTGCCACCGCCGATAAACATCAGGATAGAGGTGAGCATCAGCGACTGGTCGGACATCTCGCCGATATTGACCGCATTGAATCCCGCGGTCCGGGCAGTTACCGACTGGAAAATGCCGTTGAGAATGTGCGCGTGCGGCTCCATGGCCCCCATCGTTTCGGGATTACGCCATTCCAACACAATGAATAACAGCGCGCCCGCCACCAACAGGAACGCATAGCCGTAAAGCGTCAAGCGGCCATGGAGCGAAATGCGTTTCCAGCCGCGCTGCGTCCACAGGTCACGATATACGGGATAGCCGATGCCGCCTGCAATTACCGCCGCCATGATTGGCGTCAGGAACAACCAGTCCGATTGGAAGCCCATCAAATTGTCGCTCCACAAGGCAAAGCCGGCATTGTTGAACGCGGAAATGGCATGAAACAGCCCGTTCCACGCAGCATCGGCAATCGGCTCACCATGGCCGAGCCACAACCATCCAAACAGCCAAAGCGCGACAATGGCTTCGAAAGTGAAGGTAAAGGCGACGATGATCTTGAGCAGCGGGCGCACATTGCCCGGCGTTATCCCGCTATTCTCGGCTGCCAGCCCACGCCGGATACCAAAACCGAGCGTCCGGCTGAACAGTGCGACCAGCAAAACCGATGCGCTCATGATGCCTAGGCCGCCCAGCTGGATCAGCAACAGGATAATGAACTCTCCCTGCCCCGACCAGTGATTGGGTACATCCAGCGTTGAGAGCCCGGTGACGCACAACGCCGAAATCGCAGTGAACCATGCATCGACAAAAGGCGTCGCTTGGCCGCTCTCGGTTGCCGATGGAAAAGACAAGGCCAACGCGCCCAGAAGCGACACAAGGAGAAACAGCATCGGAACGATTTGAACCGGCCGTGCGAACAGCAAATTAAGCAGTCGGTCCAGCGAACCGACAGCAAGGCGTTCTACCAGATGTTCAGGATGATGTGGTCGACCGGCCAAGACTTTCCCCCGCAACGCAATAGCTTAATGGCTATGCGTGCACAGGGGAAGCATCAATAGCCCATCAGGCTCATCACTTCCTTGCGGCTGCGGGTATCGTCGAGGAAACAGCCGAGCAATTTCGACGTCACCATGTTCACGCCATGCACCTTTACACCACGTCCGGTCATGCAGCCATGCTGCGCCTCGATTACAACGGCAACACCCTCGGGCTTCAGGTTCTCCCAAATGCAGTTGGCAACTTCTGCAGTAAGTCGTTCCTGCACCTGCAGGCGACGAGCGAATCCGTGGAGAACGCGGGCGAGTTTGGAGATACCAACTACTCGATCGGTGGGCATATAGGCGATTGATGCCTTGCCGATAATCGGTGCCATATGATGCTCGCAATGTGACTGGAACGGAATGTCCTTCAGCAGCACCAGTTCATGATAGCCGCCAACCTCTTCAAAGGTGCGCGAAAGGTGCAATGACGGATCTTCAGCGTAACCAGCGCAATATTCGCGCCATGCGCGGCCCACTCGGCGCGGCGTATCGAGCAAGCCTTCGCGGCTTGGATCATCACCAGTCCAGCGGATCAGCGTTTTGATCGCGTCGAGAACTTCATCGGGAACGACAACCTTGCCGCTCTCGTCTATCTCGTCTTCGTAATGGATGTGCGCGATGGGAAACACCATTTCGGGCTTGTTCATAAGATCCTCCTGCCGGTCTGTGCCGACTAACGAAGCATCAAATTAAGATCGCCCGCCTTTCCTTTCCATACAGCCAAAGGCCTTTAGGGCATATCACCCGATGGCCTGGCCAGTCTTCGCCCAATCGGCGAGGAATCCTTCGATACCCTTGTCGGTCAGCACATGCTTGAACAGACCTTTGATGACCGAGGGCGGTGCCGTCATTACATCGGCACCGATTTTTGCAGCTTCGAGCACATGGATACCGTGGCGCACACTGGCGACCAGGATCTCGGTATCAAAGCCGTAATTGTCGTAGATCAGCCGGATGTCGCTGATCAGTTGCATCCCATCGAAACCATTGTCGTCATGACGGCCGACAAATGGCGAGATGAAGGTTGCGCCGGCCTTGGCGGCTAGCAGCGCCTGGTTGGCGGAGAAGCACAAGGTCACATTGACCATCGTGCCGTCGCTGGTCAGCGCCTTGCAGGTTTTCAGGCCATCGATGGTCAGGGGCACCTTGATGCAGACATTGTCGGCAATCTTGCGCAGCACTTCGGCCTCTTTCATCATGCCTGCATGGTCGAGGGCCACGACTTCAGCCGATACCGGGCCATCAGTCAGCCCGCAGATTTCCTTGGTGACTTCCATGAAATCGCGACCGGATTTCATGATCAGCGACGGGTTGGTGGTCACCCCATCGAGCAAACCGGTTGCGGCCAATTCCTTGATGTCATCAATTTCGGCAGTGTCAGCGAAGAATTTCATGGGGCAACAGCTCTTTCATGGAGGTTGGAATCACTCCATCGCCTATAGGCAAAAGCAGCGGCCTTTGGACAGCGATTATTGCCCGGCGCTGCTCTAGCGGAGCAGGCCAAACACCCCGATCAACAAAGGATCATTGGTCTTTTGCGGATTGGCACGAATTGCTTCCTCTTCAAGGCCAATGGCTGCCCAGATTGCATCATCGGCCTTGCGGGTGATTTCCTGCCCTAAAGCAGCCATATCAAAGCCGGTTACCGATTGGACCGCGCGATTGATAACCTGGTCATCAAAAATGCGAAGCCCCTCGGCAACGCCAGGCAACATCGCATCGAAAAGAGCGATCCCCATCTTTCCGCGCAAGAACTGCGTTGCCGCGCGCGGGCCGCCGCGTACAATCTGGTCTGCAGCCTCGATGCTCATCATCCGGATGGTGTCCGCCACCAATGGCGCCGCCCGTTCGGCGCCCCTTTCCGCCGCCCGGTTCAACTGGCGCTGCAACCGGTCGCGAAAGGTCTGGCTTTGCAGGATGGCGGCCAACAGGGTGCCGCTGCGGCTGCCAAAGCGATCGGGCAAGGCAATGCGCGCAACCGAATGGTCATAGAAA
>DASUDM010000038.1:0-2550 GCA_036275575.1 Sphingorhabdus sp.
GGCGCGCATTTCCTGCGTGGCGACCATAAGCATCGCGTTGTGATAGGCAAAGATACACGCCTATCCGGCTATATGGTGGAAAATGCGCTGGTCGCCGGTTTCACCAGCGTCGGCATGGACGTTGTGCAGTTCGGGCCAATCCCAACTCCTGCTGTCGCGTTGCTCACCCGTTCGATGCGCGCCGATCTTGGTGTGATGATTTCGGCCAGCCACAATCCGTATGAGGATAATGGTATCAAGCTGTTTGGCCCCGACGGTTTCAAGCTTTCGGACGCTGATGAACTGGCTATCGAGGCGCTGCTCGATCAGCCGCCCAAGCTTGCCCAATCGATGGATATTGGCCGTGCCCGGCGTGTCGAAGATGCCCGCGGGCGCTACATCCATGCCGTCAAAGCGACGCTGCCAGAGCATATCCGTTTCGATGGCCTGCACATCGTGCTCGATTGCGCGCATGGCGCGGCTTATCAGGTTGCGCCAGCCGCCATTTGGGAACTGGGTGCGAAAGTGACTGCCATTGGCGTTAACCCCAATGGCAAGAACATTAACGATCGGGTGGGGTCTACGCACACCGCGACGCTTCAAGAAACCGTTGTTGCAGCGGGGGCGGATATCGGAATCGCACTGGATGGCGACGCGGACCGGTTGATTGTTGTCGATGAGCAAGGCCGGGTGGTCGATGGAGACCAGATCATGGCGCTTCTCGGAACCTCCATGCAGCGAAGCGGCCTTCTACGTGGCAATGGCATCGTGGCGACAGTCATGTCAAACCTTGGCCTCGACCGATATCTTCGCAGCATTGATCTGGAACTGGTGCGTTCGAAAGTGGGTGACCGTTACGTGCTCGAGGAAATGCGCGGACGCGGCATGAATGTGGGGGGCGAGCAATCAGGGCACATGATCCTTCTCGACCATGCGACAACCGGGGATGGTACAATCGCCGCACTGCGCGTGCTGGCCGAACTGGTTGAGAGCGGAAAGCGGGCAAGCGATTTGCTCCACCTGTTCGATCCCGTCCCGCAACTCCTCAAAAATGTCCGCTATTCGGGCGGCAAGCCGCTGGACAATGCCAATGTGCAGTCGGTTATCGCGGCCGCCGAGAAAGAATTGGAAGGTACGGGGCGGTTGGTTATCCGGCCATCGGGTACCGAGCCCGTTATCCGGGTGATGGCTGAAGGCGATGATGCAGCGCAGGTCCGCGCGGTTGTTGACCGCATTTGCAATGCCGTGGAGGAGGCTGCCTGATGCTAGAAATGCGCCCGGACTGCGAAAAATGCGGCGTTGACTTGCCTGCCCATGTTGGCGGTGCTTTCATCTGTTCGTTCGAATGCACCTTTTGCGCTGAATGCGCCGATAGCATGGACGAGCGCTGCCCCAATTGCGGTGGCGAATTGCTTGACCGTCCGACCCGATCCAAAAAGCTGCTCGAAAAATATCCTGCATCGACCGAACGGAAGTACAAGCCGTGAGCACAGCACGCATCCTTATCATTGCTGGCTCCGATAGCGGCGGCGGGGCAGGTATCCAGGCCGATATCAAGACCGTCACCATGCTTGGCGGACATGCGATGACGGCGATCACTGCAATCACCGCGCAGAATACGCTTGGCGTCGATGCCGTGCATATGGTGCCGACGCAGATGGTAATCGATCAGATTGCCGCTGTTGTAAGCGATATCGGCGTCGATGCGGTCAAAATCGGGATGATCGGCAGTGCGGAAACCGCGCATGCTGTGGCAGATAGCCTGTCCGAATTGTCTTGCCCGATCGTTTTCGATCCGGTGATGGTCGCGTCCAGCGGCGCGATTCTGGCGGACGACGATACTATATCGGCATTCCAGCGGTTGATGCGGCTTGCGACATTGACCACGCCTAACCTGCCAGAGTTGGAGGCTTTGGGCGGCCGTTCTGCGTTGCTCGAACGCCATATTCCGTTACTGATTAAAGGTGGCCACGCCGAGGGCGATTTCATCGTTGACCGGCTGGATCTTGCCGTTGGTCAAAGCATGGAATGGACCGATAGGCGGATTGAGACCCGCAACACGCATGGTACGGGTTGTACGCTGGCAACGGCGATTGCGACTGGCCTCGGCCAGGGATTTTCGCTTGAGCAATCGATTGAGCGTGCGCGGCTGTTCGTACGCCTCGCATTGCACGATGCTCCGGGGTTGGGGCAGGGGCATGGGCCGATGGGGCACCAATATGTCCGCGAAGATGCGATGGTTGAGGGGCCATCGCTCAATCAGGTGACGGTGGGTTGCATCAACTATTCCGCATCGGTCGATTTCTACAAGGCACTTGGTCTGCAACAGATCGTCGATAGCCCGTCCAATGGATATGCCCGTTTTGAAGCGCCCAATGGTGCGACGTTCTCGATCCATGCCAGCGAGGACATCGGTACATCGACCGTGGTCTATTTCGAAAGCAAGCGGCTGGATGCGTGGGTGAGTGAACTGATCAGCGAAGGTTTCGCTTTCGAACAGATGCCGCAGGATGAAAGTTGGGGTTGGCGCGAGGCGCGATTGCTCGATCCTTCAGGAAATATAGTTTGCCT
>DASUDM010000039.1:0-2264 GCA_036275575.1 Sphingorhabdus sp.
TCATTGCCGCTGATCGCAAGGCCGGCGCTGCTGCGATCGCGGCCCTCGGCGGCAATCGCGATGAAGGCGCTGTAATTTTCCTTGTCCTTGCCCTGCACGAAGACGTTGCCACTGATCATTCCGGTGGCGCCGCCCGGCAGGTCGATCATGTAGTTGGTCGCTTGCCCGCGCGTATCGTCAAAAGCATTGTTCTGGATGATCGCGCGCGCGGCACGGCTTTTGACATAATGTCCGCCATTACCGCGCTCAAACCGGCTGCGCGTTACCGTCAGCGAAGCGAAATCACCGATATAGATGCTGTGCGCGCAGGCCAAGCCGCGATCGCAGCGGCCGAGTTCGCTGAAGGTGGTCTGGTCGATGATGATTTCGCCGGCGGGGTCTTGCGCGGTCAAGATGCCCTGTTCGCTGTTGCGGAATACCGACCGGGTGACGGCCAGATTGCCCTTTTCAAGGCGAATGCCGGCACCATTGCCATCGGGCACGGCCATGTTCTGGAAGATGAGGCCGTCAACTGCGGCCGAACGCCCGCGCAGCACCAAAGCTGCTTTGCCCTCGCAAATCCCGCCGTCAAAGATCGAACGACCCGGCACTTCCGCCTTGAATGAAATATGCCCGGCAGCTTGCACCGCACATTCCCGATAGCTTCCTGGCGCGATCATGATGGTGCCCTGCGCATCGCCGATCGCTTCAACGGCATCAGCCAGCCGGGCAAAGGCCTCTCCGGTTTCGACCACCTGAAACGGTGCCGCTCCGGTTTGGGCAGGTGCTGCAATTGCGATCAGGGCGGCGTTTGCAGGAATGAGCAAGAGGATTGTTCGTTTCATGGTCGGGCCTTAGAGCGGTTTCCCATACGATTTGCCCCTTTCACGCGATTCCCGCCAGCCGGTTAACCACGCTCGTTTCGCGCTGTCCGGTTCGGGGACATAGCTATACCTTGCCTCTAGCTGAGCTTGACGCTTGCCGCCCGAAATGTCCGCCTATATTTCATGCGTCGGATAATGCGCGACATCCGGCAAATCCGGGGAGGGCAAATTGCATAGCGTAACGACGACCGAAGTGTTTCTGCTGGCGATGCTGATCATTTTCAGCCTGCCCTATCTGGTCTGGCGGTTGGGGCGAACGGAGTATTACGCCCCCTTGGTGGTGGTGCAGATTATTGGCGGCATATTGTTGGGCCCGGGTGTTCTGGGCGCGGCTTTTCCCGAATATTACAGCTTCGTCTTCCGCCCCGAAGTGGTGACAGCTCTCAACGGCGTAGCTTGGTGGGCGGTGATGATGTTTGTCTGGGTTGCCGGCATCGAACTTGATCTCGACGAAGCCTGGAAGCGTCGGAAGGAAACAGGTGTCACAGCCGGGTTGGCGCTGTTCGTACCATTGGCATTCGGAAGCATCGCTGCGCTGGTTTTGCTCCAGACCGGCGGCGGCTGGGAAGGTGAGAAAGGCGCGCGCTGGCAAGTTATATTGGGCATCGGCATGGCGTGCGCGGTTACGGCTTTGCCGATTCTTGTGCTTTTGATGGAGAAACTGGAAATTCTGCGCCAGCCGATCGGGCAGCGTATCCTGCGCTACGCCAGTCTCGACGATATCGCGATTTGGGGCGTATTGGCGTTGATCCTTCTCGATTGGGAAAGAATAGGTCGACAGGGCGCTTTCCTTTTTGCTTTTGCCGTCGCGACCTGGCTGGTCCGAAAGCTGATGGTTCGCATCCCGGAACGTGATCGCTGGTATGTCGGCCTCATTTGGCTTGCCGCTTGCGGGCTGATCGCCGACTGGGCCGGGTTGCACTACATGGTCGGTGCGTTCCTTGCCGGCGCTGTGCTCGACAGCAAATGGTTCACGCTCAAAGATATGGATACTTTCCGCAATACGGTGCTGCTTGCCGTGATGCCGGTGTTCTTCCTGTCGACCGGTCTGCGTACGCAATGGGATGTCGGCGGGGTTGCGGTGTTCGGTGCCGCAGCGCTGCTGCTGGTCGCGGCGGTATCAGGCAAGCTCGCAGGCATCCACATCGCCGGGCGTATCTTGAAGTGGGAGAAAGGCGAGGCCTCGATCATCGGCTGGCTGCTGCAGACCAAGGCGCTGATCATGATCATCTTCGCCAACATCCTGCTCGATAAGGACATCATCACCAACGAAACCTTCACCGCGCTGCTGCTGATGGCGGTGGCCTCGACGATGCTCACCATTCCAGTAGTTACGCCAAAGCTGAAGGCCTTGGCTGGGGTAATAGGGAAGCGAGGGTAAATGTGCGGTGGAAGAGCTGG
>DASUDM010000040.1:0-2651 GCA_036275575.1 Sphingorhabdus sp.
TCCCACTTTGTTTTTTGCAAACGCGCCATAGAATGAGGCGCAAGCCGCGTTGCTATGCTGTGCTTTGGGGCCTTAGGCAACCCTTAAAAGCCGCAGGATTCGGCCAATTGATTCAATGATGTTGATAACCGAGCGAAGCCGCAAGCGGCAGGCGTTCGCCCTTGTGCGACAGCACAAGCCCCGAACCTTCGCTGACAACGCCAACACATGTTGCAGTTACGGAAGGACGGACGTCTTCCGGCAAGGTGAAGAGCAGCTGGTAATCATCACCCCAAGAGGCGGCTTGCAGCCGACTGTCAATGCCATCCCCGCGCATCCTGCGATAAGCCATGCTCAGCGGGATGGTGTCGATATCGATGCGGATTTCAACCTTGCTGGCTGTCGCCATTCGCTCCGCATCGAGCAAAAGCCCGTCCGACACATCCATCATGGCAGTAACGACCGGGGTAAGCGCCTGCCCCTCACTCAACCTCGCCTCTGGGCGGTTGTAGGCAGCGGCCAATTCATCCGGAGCCTCGAGCCCCGCTTCAATGAGCTCAAACCCTGCAAGGGCATCACCCAAATGGCCTGTGACGTATAGCAGATCGCCGGCTCGGGCGCCGCTGCGGGCGGGAACGGGGCGGTGCGACGCTACGCCGATCGCCGTCAGCCCCACCGACCGTTTGTCGCCCTTGTTCGAAACCGTATCTCCACCAAGCAGGGCGACACCATAATGTGCAAGCGCCTGCCCGAGCCCGTCTGCAAAACGCCGGTCCCAGTCGCCATCGCCCAGCATGAAACCCAAAAGCACACCCAAAGGCCGCGCGCCCTTTGCGGCAAGGTCAGACAGGTTCACCGACACCAGTTTCCAGGCAACATCAGCCGGGTCTGCCTTGGGCAACCAATGTACATCTTCGGCCATCATGTCGTGGGTGAGGATGAGCGTTTCCTGCCCCAGTTCGATCACGGCCGTATCGTCGAGCAATCCCCGCGCCGCCGGATCGCGCGCCAGCGCACGCATCATTTCAATGAAAGTGGATTCAGCGGTCAGCCCCGCTTCTCCTTCGCCATGGCATCGAGCAGGCCATTGACGAATTTGGCATCCTTCTTGTCAAAAAAGGCGTGCGCGACATCGACATATTCGTCGATCACTGCAGCAGTGGGGACATCGGCTCGCGCGAGCAGCTCATAGGTTCCGGCCCGCAAAAGCTGCAGCATCGTCTTGTCGAGCCGACCAATTTTCCACTGGTCACCAAGTTTTGCCTCGATCAGTTCGTCAATTTCGGTCCGGCGCGCATCAACGCCTGCAACGACGTCATCGAAAAAGTCGATGTCTGCTTCGGCATATTGCGCATCTTCAATTTCGGCGCCCAGGCGATGGGCATGGAATTCAGACAGCAAGCGCGCCAGCCCGATCGATTCCATATCCATCTGGTAAAGTGCCTGCACGGCGGCAAGGCGGGCGGCGGAACGGGCTTTGTTCATAGTCTCTTTCTCACGCTTTCTGCGTGTGCGGGCAAGCCTTCGGCTTCGGCAAGCGCCAAGGCGGCCGGGCCGATCGCCTTCAATGCCTTTTTATCGAGCGCGATGAAGCTGGTGCGCTTCATAAAATCGAGCACCGACAAACCCGACGAAAAACGCGCGCGACGGCCGGTAGGCAGCACATGGTTGGGTCCAGCCACATAATCGCCAATCGCTTCGGGCGTCATCCGCCCCAGGAAGACCGAGCCGGCATGGCGGACCAGTTCAAACAAACGTTCGGAACGCTTGTCATCCACCGCAAGTTCGAGATGCTCTGCAGCCAGTCGGTTGACGAGCGGCATCGCAGTTTCAAGTTTGTCGACGACAACAATCGCACCGTTGGACTGCCAGCTTTCGGTTGCCACCTTGGTCGTCGCCAAAATCGCGAGTTGCTTGTCCACTTCTGCTGAAACCTTGTCGGCAAATTCGGAATCGTCGGTGAACAGGATCGACTGGCTAGTCGGATCATGCTCGGCTTGGCTCAGCAAATCTGCGGCGATCCAATCGGGTTTGTTCTTGCCATCGGCGACGACGATAATTTCCGACGGCCCAGCGACCATATCGATGCCAACCACACCATAGAGCTGGCGCTTGGCCTCTGCCACCCATGCGTTTCCTGGGCCCGTGATGACATCGACAGGCGCAATCCTGTCAGTTCCATAAGCCAAGGCAGCAATTGCCTGCGCGCCGCCAAGGCGCCAGATTTCGTCAACACCGGCCAGATAGGCTGCGGCCATCACGGTGGGGTTCACCTCGCCCTGCGGCGTGGGTGTAACCATCACCAGACGACCCACCCCGGCAACCTTGGCCGGGATGGCGTTCATCAGCACCGACGAGGGATAGGCCGCACGACCACCGGGTACATAAACACCGGCTGCATCGACCGCACCCCAGCGCGCACCGAGGCGAACACCCTGCTTATCCTGATAGTCGCGATCCTTGGGCAATTGCGCCGTGTGATAGGCCTTGATCCGTTGCGCCGCGAGCTTGAGCGCGTCTTGCAATACAGGCGCCAGCGACTTGTAGGCCGCCTTGCATTCATCCGCACTGATCTGCCAGCCCTGTTCGCTCAGGCTGAAACCGTCGAAACGCTCGGTCAGTTCGAGCAGGGCAACATCGCCACGCGCACGCACATCGCGAATGGTCTGCTC
>DASUDM010000041.1:0-4979 GCA_036275575.1 Sphingorhabdus sp.
AGCCATGTTCGGCGGCGATGCCGCACGCTCGGCTGGCGAACGCGCAGTCGTGGCAGCAGCGGGCAATAGCGAAATGGGAATTCGCTCGACCGTAGGCGATCCCGAAACCGCTACGGTAAACAAAGGCGCTGTCACCCGCGATATCATCGCCGCCCCGGAAGGCGACGGCCAAAGCGCGCAGGCAGCGGTTCCGCAATAAGCTAGCCGGGCTTTTTAAGCCCGCACTTCCTCCACGCCCGCGCTGTTGTGGCGCAGCGCCTTCAGCACCGTATCGACGATGTGCGGGGCGTTGAGGCCGGCCTCGTCATATTGCTTCTGCGGATTATCATGTTCCTGGAACTTGTCCGGCAGCCGCATGGTGCGGATTTTGAGACCCGCATCGGTGAGGCCCAAGTCGCTCGCCAATGTTAGCACATGCGCGCCAAGGCCACCGATCGAGGCTTCCTCGACCGTGACGACCACCTCATGCGTGGCCATTAGGCGGCGGATCAGGTCTTCGTCCAACGGCTTGGCAAAGCGCAGGTCGGCAACGGTGGTCGATAGCCCCTTGGCGTCGAGCGTATCAGCAGCCTTCAGCGCCTCGGCAAGACGTGTGCCGAGCGAGAGGATCGCGACGGTCTTGCCTTCACGCACCAAACGGCCCTTGCCGATTTCCAGCCGCTGCGGAACTTCGGGTAGCGGCACGCCTACGCCATTGCCACGCGGATAGCGGAAGGCGATCGGGCCGCTGTCATGGAGTGCGGCGGTATAGGTCATGTGCACCAATTCCGCCTCGTCGGCAGCGGCCATCACGACCATATTGGGCAAAGTCGCCAGATAGGTGACGTCGAATGAACCGGCATGGGTGCTGCCATCAGCGCCAACCAGCCCGGCACGGTCAATTGCAAAACGCACCGGCAAGTTCTGGATGCAGACATCATGCACCACCTGGTCATAAGCGCGTTGCAGGAAGGTAGAATAGATCGCGCAGAAGGGACGCATCCCTTGCGCCGCACGCCCCGCCGCAAAGGTTACCGCATGCTGCTCTGCAATGCCCACGTCAAAAGAGCGCGTCGGGTGCGCCTGGGCGAATTTGTCAACGCCGGTGCCCGTCGGCATCGCGGCGGTGATCGCGACAATCCTGTCGTCGGTCTCCGCCAGCTTGGCGAGCGTTTCGCCAAAGACATTCTGGTATGCGGGCGGGCCGCCACCGGGGCCCTTGTCCTGCTTGCCGGTGATGACATCGAACTTGACCACGCCATGATATTTGTCCGCCGCGGCCTCGGCCGGGGCATAGCCATGGCCTTTTTTGGTTACGACATGGATCAGGCATGGCCCCTCTGCCGCATCACGGACATTTTCGAGCACGGGGATGAGGTGATCGAGATTGTGGCCGTCAATCGGGCCGACATAGTAAAAACCCAATTCCTCGAACAGCGTGCCGCCCATCGCCATGCCGCGTGCGAATTCGTCGGTCTTGCGTGCGGCGATGTGCAACGGCTCGGGCAATTTGCGCGAAATGCGCTTGGCGACTTCGCGCAACGAAAGGAAGGGCCGCGAGGAAACCAGCCGTGCCAGATAGGCCGAAAGGCCACCGACCGGCGGTGCGATCGACATGTCATTGTCGTTAAGAATGACGACCAGCCGGTTGCCCGCTGCCTGCGCGTTGTTCATCGCCTCATACGCCATGCCTGCCGACATTGACCCGTCGCCGATCACGGCAATCGCCTTGCCGGGTTTGTCGTTCAGCTTGTTCGCAATGGCAAAGCCCAAGGCCGCCGAAATCGAGGTCGAGCTGTGCGCCGCGCCGAAGGGATCATATTCGCTCTCGGTGCGCTTGGTAAAACCCGAAAGCCCGCCGCCGGTGCGCAGCGTGCGGATACGGTCGCGGCGGCCGGTGAGGATCTTGTGCGGATAGCATTGATGGCCGACATCCCAGACCAGCCGGTCCTCTGGGGTGTTGAACACATAATGGATCGCCGTAGTCAATTCGACCACGCCAAGGCCCGCCCCCAGATGCCCGCCGGTTACCGAAACCGCGCTGATCGTTTCGGTACGCAATTCGTCTGCCAGTTGGCGAAGTTGTGATGGTTCCAGCTTGCGAAGGTCTGCCGGAATCTTGACCTTGTCGAGCAAGGGCGTGACGGGTGTGTCAGTCATGCAAGTCAGCTTTAACGATATTTCAGGGACGTGTCGAACGGGATATTCTCCCGTAGCGTTTGCCTAGTCGCAATCCGCGCAGGTGCCGCGCACCTCGACCACGGGGCGGACGGCGTTGAAACCTGCTGCTTCGGCAGCCTTGCGGACATTTCCGGTCAGGCTGTCATCATCGATATGCGTCGCGCTGCCGCAATTGTCGCAGATCAGGAAGATGCAGTCATGCAGGCAGCCGGGATGCGCATTGGCGAGATAGGCATTGGCGCTTTCCACACGGCTGGCGAGGTTGTTCGATACGAACAGGTCGAGAATGCGGTACACGCTGTTCGGCGCCACGCGCTTGCCGCGCTTTTGCGAAACGAGATCGGCAATATCGTAGGCTGAAGCGGGCTTGTCGAAGGTTGCCAGCACTGCAAAAATATCGGCGCGCATATCGGTCCATTGCTCGCCAGCGGCGGTCAGCGCGGCCTTGGCCGCATCGGCCAGATCGTGCCCGTGATGTTCGTGATGATGATGTGCGTGCGCAGCCATGACCGGAAATTTAGGCGTTCCGGCACGAATAGGCAAGCTGCGGCTAATCGGGCAGGAAAATCAGCTTTGGCCCGCTGTCCATCATCGCATCCGCTGCCTCGCTGAAGCGCGCTGTCCCGTGGGTGACATGTTCGGGGTGCAGTTTACCGCAGGCGATGCAATTGACGATATCGGGGAGCCATCGGCGGGCACTTGCGCGGCTCGTCTGGAAGCGTAACCCCTTATAATAGGCCCCGGTCAAAGGCACCGGGGTGGTCTTGCCCAGATGAATGGCCACGCTGGTCAGGATGCCATCGGGCGCGCAGGATTGAATGGCAAAGGCAAGCGCCGCCGGCGTTCCGGCCGCTTCGACGACGATGTCGAACTGTTCCTTATGCTCACGGCCATTGTCGAGGCCCAGCGGCTCTGCACTGGCCCCCATCGCCATCGCCCGTTCGCGGTTGCCGGGATTGTCATCCAGATAGAGCACGCGCCCGGCACCCAGCGCGACCGCAGCGCCGGCGGCATAAAGCCCGACACTCTGTGCCAGTCCGCCAACGACGAGCACCGATCCCCCGGGATATTCAGCCAGTTGCGGCGCGACCGCACGCCAACCATCGGGAATATTGTCAGCCGCGCTTGCCGCGGCAATGCTATCAACCGAATCGGGCACGGGGACCAGCATGAAATCCGCAAATGGTACCTTCACATAGTCGCCGAGCGCGCCACCATAATCCTTGCGTCCACTCCCCCCGAGGCCAAATGCCGAATAGGGTGGGACCGACTGGCAAGATGCCGTGAATCCCCTGCGACAGGGATCGCAAGTCCCGCATGAAATCTGGAAAGGCACGATAACACGTTGGCCGACTGTTACCCCCGCACGATCCCCTGCATCGATGACCTCGCCGACCATTTCATGGCCAAACGCGAATGGGCCGGCCATCGGTACGAAGCCGGTGGCAATGAAAATGTCCAGATCGCAGCGCGCGACTGCCAAAGGGCGCACCAGCGCATCGGTGGCAGATTCGATTTTCGGCGCAGCAACCTCCCGCCATTCAAAGCTACCGGGTTTGATAAAGGTCAGTTGGTTGATGCTGTTATCCATATGTCGGGCTCCGAAAAACTGGCCGGACCTTATCGTTGACACCACCGCAGCAGCAGTTGCATGATTGCAAAACTAAATTGCATGTTCGCAAAAGGAGGCTTGAATGGCGCTGGATCCCCGCGATCTGGATGATCTGGTCGCCATTGCCAAGGCTGGATCACTTTCGGCTGCTGCAAAGAAACGGGGCGTTGCCGTTTCCACCATTTCGCGCCGCATCGAGGCGCTTGAGGCCAATCTCCGCCTCCGTTTGATCGACCGCCTGGCGCAAGGCGCGCGGCTGACCGCAGCAGGAAGCGAGATTGCAGCCGCCGCAGAACCGCTTTCAGCCCAGATTGATCGCGTCCGACGCGTTGCCGAAGCGCTACAGGGGGAGCTCGCCGAACTACCGGTACGCGTATCGGCGACCGAGTTCGTCATTTCCGATGTCCTGGCGCCACGGCTTGACAGGCTTTGGGCAGCAGGTGCGCATTTTCCGGTTCACCTCCAATCCGAGGCTGCAGTCGTCAGCCTGGCAGGGCGCGAGGCCGATATTGCCGTCCGTATGATCCGGCCCGAGGGAGCAAGCCTGGTGATCCAGAAACTGCCAACCTTGCATTTGGGCCTGTTTGCGCACCGCAACGGCAACAGCATGCCAGCGCCCGAACGATTGTTGATTTATGATGATAGCTATGGTCGGCTACCCGAGCTCGATTGGCTCGATTCGATCGGGCTGCGCAAGAATGTCGTGATGCGTACTGCCAGCACCCGCAGCCTTTTAACAGCGGCACGATCCGGTGCGGGGGCGGCCTTGTTGCCCAAGGCGATTGCTGGCCGCTATCCCGACCTTATCGAAATCGATGTCGGCAGCAGCCCGCCTTCGCGAACGCCATGGTTGACCGTTCACCGCGATTTACAGCGCCAGCCTTCGGTACGCCAGGTGCACAAATGGGTGCGCGATTGCTTCGCGTCGTTGGTTTCGGCGGCAAAAAATTAGCGCGAGGCGCGCAGGTTCAGGTCGTGGCCCAGTGCGAGAATAGCTACGCCAACCATCGTATAGACAATCTCGGCACCGCCATGCGGCAAGGTCAACGCGCCCGACATCACACCAATGCCCAGCGAGCCAACGGCAGCTGGCATCATGAAGCCATGGGCAAAAAGGCCCTTCACAAGGGCGACTATCCCGAAAAGGATGGCCAGCGCGAGGCCGACTTCGTGGACCAGCGGCGAAAACAGGAAGCCTCCTGCCGAC
>DASUDM010000042.1:0-4006 GCA_036275575.1 Sphingorhabdus sp.
CATCGCCATCCCGCCGGGCTTTTCGGCCAACCGCCTGTCCTATCTCGACCGCGGCTTTGCCTATGCGATCGCGCATATCCGCGGCGGCGATGATTTGGGCTACCAATGGTATCTTGATGGCAAGCTCACCAAGCGGACCAACACTTTCAACGACTTTGTCGATGCGGGTAAGGCGCTGATCGAGATGGGCTACACCTCGAAAGGCAAGCTGACCGCGAGCGGCGGCTCGGCAGGTGGCGAACTGATGGGCGCGGTGGTCAACCAGGCGCCTGAAATCTTCGGCGCGGTGGCGAGCCATGTCGCCTTTGTCGATGTGCTCAACACCATGCTCGACGAGACTTTGCCTTTGACACCCGGCGAATGGCCCGAATGGGGCAACCCGATCACCGACAAGTCAGCGTTCGAATATATCCGTAGCTATTCCCCTTACGACAATGTCGAGGCAAAGGCCTATCCGCCGATGTTGTGGACCGCTGGCCTCAACGACCCACGCGTCACCTATTGGGAGCCCGCCAAGATGGTCGCCAAGCTGCGCGCGATGAAGACCGACGACAATGTGCTGCTGCTCAAGACCAATATGGGCGCAGGCCATGGTGGCAAATCGGGCCGGTTTGACCGGCTGCGCGAAAATGCCGAGGAAGCGGCGTTCCTTGTGTGGCAATTGGGGTTGGCTGACGCAAGGTGAGCCAGCCCTTTATCCGGGATTTCACGGCCAGTCCTGAAGACATCGATGAACTGGGCCACGTGAACAATGCCGTCTGGGTGCGCTGGATTCAGGATATGGCGACTGCACATTGGTCGGCCACCGCCACGCCCGAACATGTCGATGCCTATATCTGGGTCGTGACCCGGCACGAGATCGACTATCGCGGCAATGTGGCGCTGGGCGAAAGCGTGACGGGGCGGACATGGATCGAAAAGCCGCCGCGCGGTGCGACCTTTGACAGGCGGGTCGAATTTGTGAACGGCGCGGGCAAGGTGATTGTCAGCGCAAACACGACATGGGCGATGCTGGATCGCGCATCGGGGCGGCTGATGCGGGTGCCAGCCGAGGTTGCGGTGCCCTTTCTCTCCTAGTTGCGATAGAGCAGATTGGGCCCAGGCCCTTGCGCGGCTACCCGATCCCCCGGATTGTAAAGCGCGCATTTCCGCAACGACAGGCACCCGCAACCAATACAACCATCCAGCCTGTCGCGGATCTTTTCCAGCATGGCGATACGGGCATCCAGCTTTTTCCGCATGGCTTTACTGATTTTCGCCCAATCTGTCGCATTCGGGGTGCGGCCATGCGGCAGCTTCTCAAGCTCAGCCCGGATTTCGCCGATCGACAAACCCAGCCCTTGCGCAATCCGGATGAACGACAGGCGCCTGATATCGGAACGCAAGAAACGGCGTTGGCCGCCTGCGCTTCTATAAGGTTCGATCAATTGCTTGGCCTCGTAGAAACGAATTGCCGATACCGATAGCCCGGTGCGCGCGGCCAGATCCCCGATTGAAATAATATCACGGCTTTGCATCCAAGACCTCCAATTTTCCGCTTGACCTCAACTTTGGTTGAGGTTGCAATTCGATTGCGTCAACCCCGAATCGACCGGCACCAAGGCCAGCCAAAAGCGAAAGGAACCGTAATGACGCACACATTCATTGAGCATGTGAACATCACCGTAAGCGACCCTGATGAATCCGCGGCGCTGTTCATGAAATTGTTCGATTGGCACATTCGCTGGCGCGGACCGGCGCAGAATGGCGGACACAGCATACATGTTGGGAATCATGAATTTTACCTCGCCGTCTATGCGCCAGCAGACAGCAACGTCACAGCCCATCAGTTCAAAAAGGGCGAGCCATTGAACCATATCGGCCTCGTCGTCGATGATCTGGACGAAGTCGAACGCCGCGTTCTCGCCGAGGGTTATGACACGTTCAACCATGCCGACTATGAGCCCGGGCGGCGCTTCTACTTCTTCGATAGAAACGGCATTGAATTTGAAATCGTCAGCTATTCTTGAGCGTGGTAAGGGCCATCCAGAGACGTTGCCCGACAGTTGCCAGGCACAATAGTGCAAAAATCAGCGCTAATTGCGGGAAAAGCGCGGGAAACAGGCACATCGCCACGAAAAAGGCGATTGTTTCACCACCCTCCATCAGCCCGGAAGAATAAGTGAAAGCCTTGGCCCCATGGCCGAGATCGCGCCCGGCCATGATCGCCGCAAATGCCAGGAAGCTGACGGCGGTGAGCGTGAAGCTGGCAGTGAGGATCAGCGCCGAAAGCTCATTGGCGGGTGCGGCAAAAGCAAAGCCCAAAGGAACGGCGATGTAGAAGAGATAATCGCACAGGCTGTCGAGATAGCCGCCCCAGGCAGTCGGCCCGTGAAGCCGTGCGACTGCACCATCGAGTCCATCGAGCACCCGATTGGCGAGCATTAGCGCCACGGCCAGCAGCCAGTTCTGCGCGAGCAATGCATAGAAGAGCGGGATCACCAACGCCGCCCCGGCAAGCGTTATTGCATTGGCCCCAACCCCGCTGCGCACCACCAGTGAAGCGATCCGGTTCAACGGAGGATCGATCAGCTTACGCAGGCGGGCGTCGAACAATGCGGTCCCTATTTCTTTTCAAGCTTTTCCTTGAGCGCGGCCAGTGCCCCAAAGGGCCCTGCCTCGCTCTCGTCCTTCACACCCGCCGCTTTGAGCGCGGCATCGGCATTGGGGCTGCGCGGGAAGGGATCGAGCGCCAGCGCGAAACTTTCCGCGACTGCTTCGCCCAGATCGATGGCGCGGCCATCATGGAACAGCGTGTCGCAAGCATCGGCGTCGAGTTCGACTTCGGCATCGGCGTCATAGCTGGATTCTGCAACGAAGCGGATGCGAAACTGTTCGTCGATCTTGGCCGGGACCGGCTCACCGCTGGCGACACAGGCCTGTTGCGCCTCGCCACGCAGGCTGCCTTCGGCAAGATACCCCGCCCCATCGGGCTGGAGCGTGACATCGGCCTCAAGAAGGTCGAGCGATATCAATCCGAATCGGCGGGCGAGCGCTTCTCGCTCGTTGGTGTCAGCAACGATATGACGCGGCTTGGACGCCGTGCCAATTTCCGACAACGGAATGGCTCGGCTGAATTCTGGTGAGGCAGCGACACTTACCATGTCGCCCGTCCCGCAGCGACTTCGGCTGGATCTGTGCCCGCAAGCGTAGTCGCCGCCTTGCGCAACGCATCGGCTACATGGGCCAGCTGGGCCTCGGTTGGAATCACGTCTCCGTAAAGGTTGCGGGTGAGCGCATCGTTGAGCAGGCTCGGCTCTGCCCCGGTAGCCAAAGCCTCCCTGTACGCGCCAAGCCTGCCACCAAAAGCGCCCAGCAGTTTGCCGATCCGCTTGCCTACGATCATGTCGCCCACGCCAATTTCGCGCAATTGCGCATCCATATCGTCGACAAAAATCTCGGTCAGGAAGGCCATTGCCTGCGCCTGATCCGGATCCTTTTCCAATCGGATCAATACCAGAGAAAGCGCCGCAGAAACCATTTCGAACCGACCGTCGATACTATCCGCAACGCCACCAGCCAGATACCAATGCGGCTGGCGGGCATAGGCCACGACTTGTTCGTATAACGGGCGCAAGGCCTCACGCGGGTCAGGCTGGGGGGTTCCGAAAAGGCGACGCAACAACGACACGGTGATCAATATGCTCCGATTTAGGCGGCAGCGATGGTACGCTCATCCGCTGTTCATTTCGCGATGGATATTGCCATTGCCGTCCAAGGATGCAATGGCAATGCCGCTTAAAGACTTAAAAGGCCAAAACATGCCGAATACCCGAATTGCGACTGCACTGAAAATTGCTGCACTGGCCGGCACGGCCTTGCTCGTGCAGGGATGTACCCAGTTTCGCGCGCACCAGGGCTATATCGGCGACAGCGTGCTGATTTCATCGGTCCAGGCCGGGGTCGACAACAAGGATTCGGTGCAGGGCACACTCGGCCGCCCGACCTTTGTCGGCCAGTTCAGCCC
>DASUDM010000043.1:0-11337 GCA_036275575.1 Sphingorhabdus sp.
GCAGCCTGTTTATTTGACCATTTCGAACGTGAAATTCATCGTTGCGCCGATGCGAACTTGCCCCGGTGCGATGGGTGTTGCCTTACCGGCTGCATCGGCTGCGCGCATTTCGACCATCGGCACCGGATAGCCGAATTCACCCGATTGTTCCTCGACACGCAACACCCGGACATTGGCATAGCCGGCCTTACGGGCGATCGCATTGGCGCGTTTGACGGCATTGTCCCACGCCTTGTCACGCGCGGCTTCCTTCAGCTTGCTGTCATCGTCGACCGAGAACATCGGGCCATTGAAATTGGTCGCGCCGTCGCTTGCCAGGGCATCTAGGAACTGCGGCAACTTCTTGAGGTCACGCAGCTTCGCCGAAACAGTATTGCTCGCGGAGAAACCCCGGAAAACCTGGCGCCCCTCGCTGTAATCGAACTGCTGGTTCAGCGAAATCTGGGTCGTCTGGACATCCTTGTCGGCGATGCCCAGTTTTTTGAGACGCGCAACAACGGCTGTCATTTGAGCGTTGTTCTGGCGAACAGCCTCGTTTGCAGTGGGCGCTAGCGTCTGCACGCCTGTCGAAAATGATGCAACATCGGGCGTCGCATCGACATAATCGGTGACCGATAGGTCAATGACCGGGTTGGTCGCGGTGATGTGAACCTCTGTTGCCATTGCTTGCCCCGTAATGCTGCCGGTTGCCAATGAAGCGGCGATGATCAGCTTGCGCATAAATACTCCTTATTGCGATCAGAACGCGGATTTGCGTGCAAACTCGATGTAAGTTTCGCGCAATTTCCGCGTGATAGGACCGCATTTGCCATCGCCAAGCTGAACGCCATCTATACGGGTCACCGGAAGCACAAAAGCCGATGCCGCCGTCACCATGGCTTCGGCTGCATCTTTCGCCTCTTCGACTGTGAATGCGCGGGTTTCAATCTCCACCAACCCTTGCCGGGCCAACTCCAGCACCGACGCCTGCGTGATGCCGTGCAGGATGCTGCTATCGAGCGGATGGGTGATGATTTTTCCCTGCTTGGTGACGATATGCGCGTTTTGTGATGTGCCTTCGGTGACAAAGCCATCGCGCACCAGCCATGCATCATCGGCGCCACGCGCCTTTGCCTCAGCTTTCATCAGCGATGCATAAAGCAACTGCGTCGTCTTCACATGCGCCATCTGCCAACGCCGATCTGGCAGCGTAACCACCGAAAGCCCGGATTCCGCTTGCGGCCGATCGATTAGTGATGCCTTTTGGGTGAAACCGACAATGGTTGCCTGCAAATCGCCAGCGGGAAACAGGAAATCGCGATCGCCGGGATTGCCTCTTGTCACCTCGAAATAGATCATGCCCTCGACAAGGTCGTTGCGCGCCACAAGTTCGCGGCACATGCTGAGCAAGGCTTCGCGTGTGGGCGGGTGCGGCATTTTCAATTCGGCCATCGACCGGTGCAGCCGTACGACATGCCCCTCAAAATCGATCAGCTTCGCGTCGATAACCGAAACCACCTCATAAACTGCATCGGCAAAGAGGAAGCCCCGGTCAAAGACCGACACCTTTGCTTCGGATTCGGGAATATATTGGCCGTTGAGATAGACTGTGCGCATTCGCGGGCTTTGCGCCAGCGCTTGCATCGCGTCAACCTTCCCCCTATCCGCGCCTCCACCATGTCAGCTCCTCCCATCCTCTCCTATGAAGGCCTTTCCCTCCAACAAGGCGCAGGATGGCTGTTCAGCGACATCGACCTGTTCATTGGACCGCGCGACCGGCTTGCGCTGATCGGGCGCAATGGCGCGGGCAAGACCACGCTGATGAAGCTGATTGCAGGGAGTATCGAACCGGATCGCGGCAAGCGCACGGTCGTGCCCGGCACCAATATCGTGATGCTCGAACAGGACCCTGATTTTGAACCTTTCGACAAGTTGATCGACTATTGCCTGTCCGGCGAACGGGCACCGCCTGAACATGAAATTCGTGCAATCGCCGACCAACTGGGCATAAACCTTGATCGGGAAGCAAAGACCGCATCAGGGGGTGAACGCCGCCGCGCTGCCATCTGCCGTGCGTTGGCCAGCGAACCCGACTTGCTGCTGCTCGATGAGCCGACCAACCACCTCGATCTTGGAGCGATCGAATGGCTTGAGGACTGGCTGACCCGCTACAAGGGCGCCTTTATGGTCATCAGCCACGACCGAACCTTCCTGACGAGGCTGACGCGCCAGACGTTGTGGCTTGACCGGGGAAGCCTGCGCCGTAACGAAATCGGCTTTGGCGGCTATGAGGCGTGGATGGAGGCAGTCTATGCCGAGGAGGCCAGAGCTGCCGAACGCCTCGATGCCAAGCTGAAAATTGAAGCGCATTGGCTGGAGCGTGGCGTGACCGCGCGGCGCAAGCGCAACCAGGGGCGGCTCGCCAAGCTGATGGAAATGCGCGCGCAGCGCGCGGCGATGCTCGGGCCGCAAGGTACTGCAAAACTGGCTGCCGTGACCGATGAAGTGAAAACCAAGACGGTGATTGCCGCCGAGGGTGTGTGCAAGAATTTCGGCGACCGTCGCATCATCCGCGATTTCACGCTGCGTATCCAGCGCGGTGATCGTATCGGTATTGTCGGGGCGAACGGCACAGGAAAGACCACGTTGATCCGCATGCTGACCGGCGAGATGCAACCCGATGAGGGCAAAATCACGCTGTCGAAGACGCTGACAGGGATCATCATCGACCAACAGCGCAAATTGCTTGCCCCTGAAAAGCGCGTTCGCGATGTCCTGGCCGATGGCAGCGACTGGATCGTGGTGCGCGGCCATAAAAAGCACATCCAGGGCTATCTCAAGGAATTCCTGTTCGATCCCAATTTGGTTGAGGCCCGCATTGGCACACTTTCCGGAGGCGAGCGTTCGCGCTTGTTGCTGGCGCGCGAATTCGCCCGCGAGGCCAATCTGCTGGTACTCGACGAGCCCACCAACGACCTCGATCTCGAAACGCTCGACCTTTTGCAGGAAGTGATCGCCGATTATGAGGGCACTGTGCTGATTGTCAGCCACGACCGTGACTTCCTCGACCGCACGGTTACCCTCACCCTCGGCCTCGACGGGTCAGGCAAGGTCGATATCATCGCCGGCGGCTATGCTGACTGGGAAGCAAAGCGCGACCGGCGCACCCAAAATGTTGCAAAGGTCCAAAAAGCGGCGCCCGCGCCTGTTGCACCGCCTCCACCCAAGGCCGCAAAACTCTCTTACAAAGACCAGCGTGATTATGATCTGCTGCCCAAACGGATCGAAGAGATCGAGGCAGCGATTGCCAAGGCCGAGGAGGAGTTGTCCGATGCCAGCCTCTATAGCCGCAACCCTGCGCGCTTTTCCGATCTGACAGCGCAAATCGAGAAACTGCGCGCGGAAAAGGACGCTGCGGAGGAACGCTGGCTTGACCTCGCCGAAATGGTCGAAACGCTGTCCTCCTGATCAACCCGGCAAGCGGTAATAATTCCCAAGCCGGTCCAGCGCGATCCGCAGCACCAGCTTGCCTGATCGAAGTGGCCAGCCCATCGCTTTCTCGGCGACGGGAACCCCCTCCCCCGCGCAAATTACCCGCCAGGCAATGTCCGATAGATCGCCGCCTAGCGCCGTCATGGCGTCATCGAAGCGCTGCTTGGCGTGCAAGGCTCGCTCGCCGGGCATAGATGGCGAAGGAGCACCCCGCCTCGTCCTCGAAACCGGAGTCGGATCCCAGACCATCGTTGTACGCGAACCAAGGCATGCCGCTTCATAGTCTCCACGCAGTTTCTCCCCCGCCAGCAACTGCCGGTCGGATAAATGTCCATGCGCGTGCAGCCATGACAATGGCGACTCCGACAGGTTGACGGTCACCGTCCTACGCGGCTTCGCGCGGCCCTGCGGGGTGTCGGGATCAGGCAAGGCACGTTCCGCAAGCAATCTCGGGTCGGAATGGCGGGCCATTTTGGCTGCGCCGTCGGCTCTGGGCATAGGATCATCCTTTCGAATCAAGAAATGCCCTATTGCCATTTGGAAAATTATGTAGGACAGTGAAAACCTATTTGGTTATCGAAAGCATTGCCATGCTACATCGTATTCGCGAAGTCCGCCGTGCCAAGGGCTATACCCTGCTCGATGTTGCCGAACGCTGTGATCCACCCACAACCGCGCAAACAATAGGCCGGCTTGAAACCGGCATGCGAACGCTATCGCTCGACTGGCTCAATCGCATTGCAGGCGCATTGGGCGTGGACGCCAGCGAGCTGGTGCAGCTTCCTGACCAAGAGGAACTGCCGGTCGCTGCGCATCTGGGCATCGACGGCGTCTACGCCCCGACACAGGCGGATAGCATGGTTGCACCACGGTTGCTGGGGGAAATGGTCGGATTGCGCGTCGTCGACAGCATTGGCGATTATCGCCGCGGTGATGAGCTGTGGTGCGAGCAGATGCCGCCCGAGCGGTTCGCCGACGCACTTAACTGCGACGTCTTGGTTCCACGCCCAGCGGGGCGTTTCCTGTTCGGCAGGCTGATTGGCCGCGAAGATGGCAAATTGCACCTCCTGCCTCTGGCTGCCGGAGCGCGGCAGCAAGTGGTTACCGATACCGCCTGGATAGCCCGCGCGGCCAAGCTCATCCGTTCGCTTTGATCTATACCATGCGCATCCTTTCGCTTTCGACATTATATCCCAGTGCAGCCCAGCCCAATTTCGGGCGGTTCGTGCAGTTGTCATTGGATGCCGCTGCAGCACATGGTGGGGTCGAAATCGTGCGCATATCGCCGAACGGACTGCCGCCTTGGCCATTACCGTATTTCATGGAAACCTATCGCGAACGCGCTCGTCTGCCAATTGATGACCATTTGTTGGGAAGCCGGGTGTTCCGACCCCACTTCACGCTTTTGCCCGGAATGGCCCCGGCCCTAAACCCCGCCGCAATTGCAAAAGCCGTGCTTCCCCTTGCCAGCCAATTGCATGCACAGCAGCCATTCGACCTGGTAGATGCCCAGTTTTTCTGGCCCGACGGGCCGGCAGCAATGCAGATCGCCCAAGCTTTGGATCTGCCTTTTTCAATCAAGGCGCGCGGCGCGGATATCCACCATTGGGCAACTGTATCGGGGTGCCGCGAACAAATCGTCGAAGCGGCGCGAAATGCGAAGGGTCTGCTCACAGTATCGAAGGCCATGAAGGCTGACATTGCGGCGCTGGGCATCGATGAGGCCAAAATACAGATCCACCACACCGGTATCGATCGGTCGCTATTTCATATCCCCACTGACGACCATGAAACGCTTCGCGCGCGACTCAACGTTCCGATTTTCGAGGCGCTGCTCGTCAGCGTCGGCGCGCTCATCCCGCGCAAGGGGCAAAGCTTTGCGATCGAGGCGATGCCCCATCTGCCCGAGGCGCGTCTCGCCCTTATCGGGGATGGTGAAGATCGCCCGATGCTCGAGAAGCTCGCCCATGAATTGGGTGTCGCAGATCGGGTCCACTTCCTCGGTTCGCTGCCCCATCAGCAAATCGCCCAATATCTGCAAGCTGCCGACGTCGCATTGCTGCCTTCATCGAGTGAAGGGCTGGCAAACGCTTGGATAGAGGCGCTTGCCTGCGGCGCACCTCTGGTCATCACCGATGCAGGCGGGGCCCGCGAGGTACTGATCAACGAAGTGGCAGGTCGGATTGTCGAACGCAACCCCGAAGCGATCGCAATGGCAGTTCACCAATTATTGGCGCACCCTGCCCATCGCGAAACAATCGCAGCGACGGTTGCCAGCTATAGTTGGGAAGCAAATGGCGCCGCGCTGGTTGCGCATTGGCGCCATTTGGTTGGAAGTCCTGCTTAGACCGTACCTTCGTTCAGCCGTTCTGCCTTGCTATCTGCCACCTTCTCGGCAGGCACAAAGCTATCCGAACTGACTCCGAACCAAATCAGGAACGGGGCTGACTGATAGATCGACGAATAAGAGCCGACGAAAATACCGAAGGCCATCGCCACGCTGAAACCGAAGATCACATCAGGGCCAAACAGCACCAGCACGACAAGTGGAGTGAGGATGGTCAAGCTGGTCATAACGGTGCGCGACAGCGTTTCGTTGACCGAAAGATCGAGCAACGCCGGCATGGCCATTTTGCGATATTTCATCAGATTTTCGCGGATACGGTCATAAATCACAATGGTATCGTTGAGTGAGTAGCCAATGATCGTCAGCAAGGCGGCGATGGTGTTGAGATCGAATTCCATCTGCGTCAGCGCAAACAGCCCGAATGTCAGCGTGATATCGTGCACCAGTGCCCAGATCGCGCCGACCCCGAACTGCCATTCGAACCGGAACCAAACATACATGGCCACGCCCAGAGCGGCGGCTATCAGCGCGAACAAGCCCTTATCGAAAAGCTCACTGGAGACCTTGCCGGAGACCGAATCCACCCCGTCGATACGAGCCTTGGGATGGTCTTCCTTCACCTTGGCGATGATCTTTTCCGCCATTTCATTGGCCAACTCGGGCTTTTTGTCTGCACCATCGGGCAATTTCATGCGGATCGAAACCTGGTTCTCCGCGCCGAAACGCTGGATGGTTGGATCGCCATAACCCAATTCACCGATGCTTTCGCGCAGCGCCTCAACCGGTGCCGATTGTTCGCCAACAAATGTCGTGCGGATCATCTGGCCGCCGATGAAATCGACGCCGAAGTTGAGGCCGCGGGTCGCGACCAGCGCAATCGAGGCCACCATCAACAGAATGGAAATCCCGAAGGCGATATTCCGCCATTTCAGGAAGCCGATATTGGTGTTGTCGGGAACGAGCTTCAGAAGTTTCATGGATCGAACCCTCGCCTCAGATATTGATGTCTTGCGGACGGTTGCGTTTCACCCAGCCTGCGACCCACATACGGGTCAGCGTGACGGCGGTGAAAACCGATGTGACGATGCCGATCATCAAGACCACCGCAAATCCGCGGATCGGGCCGGAGCCGAAGATGAAGAGCAGCACCGCCGCGATGACGTTGGTAATGTTCGCGTCGAAAATGGCACGGCTGGCTTCCTTATAGCCATTTTCCAATGCCTGAATGACACGCCGTCCCTTGCTTCGTTCTTCGCGGATACGCTCGTTGATCAACACGTTCGCGTCAACCGCCGCACCGATGGTAAGAACGAAGCCTGCAATGCCCGGAAGCGTCAGCGTTGCATTGAACAGTGACATCACGGCCAGGATCATCGCAACGTTGATCACCAACGCATAGCTCGCATAGATTCCGAAGCGGCCATAGGTCAGAATCATCCAAAGCAGGACGCCAGCGGTACCGATCAAAGCAGCAAGGATACCGCTCTTGATCGAATCTGCGCCTAGGTCCGGACCGACCGAGCGCTCTTCCACAACCTTCAGGTCAACCGGCAGTGCACCCGAATTGAGCGCGATTGCCAGCTGGTTTGCGCTTTCCACGGTGAAGCTGCCCGAAATCTGCGAGGAACCGCCAAGGATAGGTTCGTTGATGCGCGGTGCCGAAATCACCTGTCCGTCGAGGATGATTGCGAACAGCTTGCCGGTATTCTGCTGCGTCATGCGGGCAAAACGCTGTCCGCCTTCGCCATCGAACTGGATGTTGACGACCGGCTGGTTGTCTTGCGGGTCAAAGCTCTGCTGTGCCCCGGTCAGCTTGTCGCCCGAAATGCCACCCAAGCGGCGCACAGCGATATAGGGTATACCCGTTGGGTTATCGGGATAGGGCAAGACCTGGCTGCCGACGCGGGCTTTGCCCTGCGCGGTCTGCTCCGGATCGGCGCCTTCATCGACCAGCTTGAATTCCAGCTTTGCGGTTTTGCCGATCAGTTCCTTGAGCGCCTGCGGGTCCTGCAGGCCGGGAACCTGCACGACGATGCGGTCCGCACCCTGGCGTATAATGGTCGGCTCGAGCGTGCCCAGCGCGTTGATGCGGCGATCGATAACGTCTTTGGCCGAGTTCATCGCCTGATCGAGCACGGTCGTGTTCGCCGTACCCGAAGGAACCAGCGTAATGCGATTGCCATCGGTGACTTCGATCGACCAATCGCGCCCGCCGGTGCTGTTCGCAATGATCGGTAACAGCGCCTCACGCGCGGCGTCGATCTGTGCGCTATCCGGAACGACAAAGCTCAGCCGACCGTTGGTGCGGGTTACGCTATCGATGGAAATCCGCGGTTCTGCGCGGCGCATAGCCGTGCGAACACTGTCCTCAAGCGATTCCAGACGATCGCGCTGAAGCTGAGCAGTGTCGGCTTCGAGAAGGATGTGGCTGCCGCCAGCAAGGTCAAGGCCGAGGCTGATTGTCTCTTTCGGAACCCCGGCCGGGATGCGGTCGAGCCATGCCTTGGGCAAGAAACTGGGAATTGCGGCCAAGATGCTGAGCACGATCAGTGCGTTCAGCATCGTTACCCGCCAACGTGGAAAATCGAGCATGAAGCTTCCCCAAGCTATGGTCTGCGTTGCCGCAGGCTCAGTCGTTTGCCGGTTTGGTGGTGCGGCTCTTCACGTCAGCGAGAGTCGATTTGAGCGCCTTGACGCGCACATTGGGGGCCAGTTCGACCTCGACATGATCGTCGGCAACCTTGGTTACCTTGCCGATCAAGCCACCGCCGGTGACCACTTCATCATTCTTCACCACGGCTTCGATCTTTGCCGCATGCTCTTTCGCGCGCTTTTGCTGAGGGCGGATGAGCAGGAAATAGAAGACGACAAAAATCATCAGCAGCGGCAAAACCTGCACGAAAAAGGCCGCGCCGGTCGAGCCGCCGGCTGCACCGGTGGCTGCTGCGAAAATCATGGACGATGTCATTATTGCTTTCCCCGATTGTTCTTGCTGGAGGGCAGATAGGAAGTGCCTCCGGAAAATCCAAGGCGCGCGGTTACCATCATGGCAAATCGTGCGCAACGGGAAAGCGTTTATGGGGCAACAACGCCCCTTGCTTTTACACTATCGCCGCCATATAGGCGCGCTTCCATCGCCTGCAGCGCAGGCTTTGGCGGTCGGGACGTAGCGCAGCCTGGTAGCGCATCACACTGGGGGTGTGGGGGTCGGAGGTTCGAATCCTCTCGTCCCGACCAATTTTCCAAAACCCCTGTTAAGCTGCTACTTTTTTCCGTACGGCTTCGGCCTGCGCCATGATGTTCTTAACGAGATCGGCACAGGTCGGGATGTCGTGGATGAGCGCCTGGCTCTGTCCGCTGGTCCAGATTCCACCATCGGTATCGCCATCGCGCAGCACATTATCGCGGCCACGCTGGCCGGCCATCAATGCCTTCACATCTTCGAAGGTCTTGGTCGGATCGCGCTGGATTTCTGCGACCTGTTCGGAAATGGCGTTGCGCGCAACGCGCGCGGTGTTGCGCAGAGTGCGGCCGACAAGGACGGTATCGAGTTCGTTATTCTCGACGATCTTCTTCTTCACATTTTCGTGAATCTTGGCTTCGACAGTCGCGCAGAAGCGGGTGCCCATGTTGACGCCATCAGCACCGAGCGCGAGCGCCGCAACAAGGCTGCGGCCATCAGCCATGCCGCCCGAAGCGATAATCGGCGTGTCGGGCAATGCATCGACGGTAGCAGGAAGCAGGACAACAAGGCCGACATCGTCTTCACCCGGGTGGCCGGCGCATTCAAAGCCGTCGATCGAAATCACATCGACGCCCTTGTTCACGGCAGACACCGAGTGACGCACGCTGGTGCATTTGTGGATCACCTTGACGCCATTTTCCTTGAAACGCGGAAGGTGGTCGGTCGGCGCGCGGCCAGCGGTTTCCACAATCTTCAGGCCAGAGGCGATGATCGCTTCACGGTAGTCATCGTAGGGAATCGGGTTGATCGAGGGAAGCAGCGTCAGGTTCACGCCGAACGGCTTGTCGGTCAGCTTGCGGGTCTTTTCAATCTCGTCAAACAGCGCCTGCCCGCTTTCAAACATGTGCGCGGTGATAAAGCCAAGCGCGCCTGCATTGGCGACAGCCGCAACCAGTTCGCCATAGCCTACGCCGGTCATCCCGCCCATCACGATGGGGGTTTCGATGCCAAACATCTCTGTAATGCGGGTCTTGATTCCCATTTTTCTTTCTCCTGATCCTGTTATTTCTGAATTAGTTACGCGCGCTCTGACCGTCATCGACGCGGATCACCGCGCCGGTCACGCATTCGGATGCGGGTGAAACGAGGTAGAGCAAAGTGCTGTCCATCTGTGCCGGATCGCAGATGCGCTGGCGCACCACATGCTGGCTGAGGTCACCCACCCTCTCGAGCATTCCGTCGAGCATTTCCGTCTTGAACATGCCGGGGCAGATCGCGTTGACGTTGATGCCATAGCGCGCCCATTCGAGCGAAAGTGCCTCGGTCATCCGTGCCACCGCGGTCTTGGTGATGGCATAAAGCGCTGCGCCATTACCCGAATAGCTGTAGTGCGCGACCGAACTGATGTTGACGATGCGCCCCGGCTTTTTCGCGGCGATCAATCGGCGGGCGAATTCGCACGACAGGATATAAGGCGCGCGCAGGTTGACGCCCAAGACCCGGTCGATCAGTTCAACCTCCATCTTGTGTGCGCGCTGCGCATCGGGAATGCCGGCATTGTTGATAAGGATGTCGACCGTGCCATAGGCTTTTTCGAGCGTATCGACCGCTGCGAACAACTGGTCGGCATCGGTCGCGTCCATCGAAATGCAAATCGCTTCGCCGCCAGCGGCGCGGATTTCCTCCGCGACCGCCTCAAGCCGGTCGGTTCGGCGAGCCGCCAAGCCAACCTTCGCACCGCAAGCGGCGAGCGTCTTTGCAAAGCGGACGCCCAGCCCTGAAGAGGCACCGGTAACGAGCGCCACCCGCCCGCTGAGATCGTTAGACACATTGGGCAGTGGGAACGTCATCGGTTAATCCTCCTCAGCGCCCAGTGGGCAAGTCTTTGAACGGAATGTTCTTGTCCACCCGGATTTCACCCGGCAGGCCAAGAACGCGTTCCGCGATAATGTTGCGCAGGATTTCGTCGGTACCGCCAGCGATACGACCACCGGGTGTGCCGAGGAACATTTCCTGGAAGTCGGCATTTTCAACCGCATGCGTCGGATCACGAATGATGCCCGCCTGATCCTGCAAATCGACCATGAAGTCGGCGAGATCCTGCATGGCCGACGCTTGCACCAGTTTCGAAACCGACTGTTCCGGCCCCGGGGTCTTGCCCTGAGACAAGGCGGTAAGCGAGCGCATGCCGGTGAAGCGAAGACCTTCGGCGCGAACATAATGTTCGGCAATCTTTTCGCGCACCGTGGTGTTGTTCGAGAGCGGATCGCCATTTTCGTCGCGGATTTTCTGCGCGACCTGCAGCGCCTTGAGGGCACCGCCCCCGCGCGCACCG
>DASUDM010000044.1:0-3286 GCA_036275575.1 Sphingorhabdus sp.
TTTCTCCCCTAGGCAGTTCGATTTGTTGAGCAACGCCTATTGTGCCTTTGGCGCGCAAGTCAACGGGGGAAATGTTCTGTGCCATCAAATTTCGCTATAACAGGCCTGCGCTTCGGGTGCGGGACCGCGCCTCGGCGGGATCGAAAGCAGCCGAATGGCGAGCGCGCCCTGCCCGCGCGGCAGCGTGATCGTATCGCCAACCTTGACCTCGACACTTGGCTTTTCAACCCGATTGCCATTGAGCCGTACATGCCCTTCGCCGATCAAAGCCTGAGCAAGGCTGCGCGATTTGGACAGGCGCAGATGCCAGAGCAGCTTGTCTATCCGCAGCGTAGCTCCCGCCAAGCCTAGCTACCCATCTTTTCCTTGAGTGCCGCCAGTTGAAGCGCAAGTGCTGACGGAGCTTCGTTTTTGGGCTTTGATGGCACTGGCGCAGCCTTAGGCGCATGTGTTGGCTTACCACCCTTTTTGGGCTTGCGATCATGCGCCTTGACCGGGCGCGGTGCTGGCTTTGCCTTGCGGATACCAATCCAGCGCCAGTAGGTGAGCTTGACCGGTTGTTCGGTTGTAGCGACAGGAGCGGTGGTTTCCGGAAGCGCCTCGCTTTCTGCAACAGGTTCTGCGGCGACGGGTTCGGCAACAGCGGCCTCCTCGGCTACCGGTTCAACGAAGGCTTCCTCGACTGGCTGCGGCTCTGTTTCGGCCACTTCGGCACTCTCCGCCTGCTCAGTCTTGTCAGCGGCAGGAGCAGAAATCGATTCGATGCGGCGGAAACCGGCATCGCGCATCAGCGCCTGCAGCCCTTCCTCGCTCAGCCCCAACGACGTGGCAAAGGCCATGTCCATGCCGAACTCGAGCGCTTCACCGCGCGCCTCATGCGCCTTTTTGATTACACGTTCGGCAAGGTCGATGCGGACATATTCATTGCCGATCTTGCGATAACCGGCATTGCGGCAATCGGCGGCAGAGGCGAAATTCCATTCCTTCAGATGCACCGCGCTTTCAGGCGGCAGCTCCGGCATCGGCTTTTCAGTCTGCGCCGAAAACAGCGCCGCGCGCCAGCGTGTAGCAGCGGGCTTGAGGATTGCGTGATGATAGACATCCAGCGCACCGAAAACGATACCAGCCTTGCGCGCGATGGCACGCGCTTCCTTGGGAAGTGCAGTCAGGGTATCGGCAAGGAACTGGCGGCCTGCAATGCCACCGGCATCAGCCAATCGCGCCGCCAGCGCACGGACAACTCCATCGGTTGCAGCATCGGCAGCGAGCTGGTTGAGCGCAACCAGACCGCCCATGTGCTTGGCAAGTTGCATTTGAATCCATGCATCGGCCCGCTCGGTTATCGCCCGCAGGTCATCGCCTTCGATGCCTGCAACGGCACGAGCAGGCTTGAACAGCGGTTGCAGCAGGCTGCGTCCGCGCGCAAGATGGCCGAGCACGGCGCCCTGCCACAGCAGCGCCGGACGGCCATCACCATCGCGTCCAAGAGTAAACTCTTCGTTTTCGGCCATTGCCACCGCCCTTGCCTTTTCTTTCAAATATGCTGCCAGATGCCGCTCGGCTGCTGCAAGCAGCAATTTACGCTCCCCGACTCGTGCGGAGGGATCGACGCGAAAGGCGAAGCCGTCAAGCTCGCCAATATGCTCGCCATCGACGAACACTTGGTTTTCCGCGTCGACATGCACCGGAAGCAAGCTATCGTCCTTGCCGCCTTTGCGCATCAACATCGACGTACGCCGATCGACAAAGCGCTGGCGCAAAGCATTGTGCAAAGCGTCGGAGAGTTTTTCCTCCAGATGCCGCGCCCGCTCTGCCATCGCCGGCGGATCTTCGACCCAATCGGCACGGTGTGCAACATAAGACCATGTCCGCGCGGCTGCGATCCGGGCCGAAATCGTGTCGACATCGCCTTGTACCGTATCCAACCGTGCAAGTTCGCCCGCAACATAGCTGTGCGGCAGAATGCCAGTGGTTGCGATATGCTCCCAGAGCCCTGCGACAAAGCGGCTGTGATGTTCCGCGCCGGTCTGGCGGAAATCGGGCAGGCTCGCGACTTCCCATAGCCGCGCAACGCTTTTCGGCCCGGCAAGATGCCGGGTGACCTGCGGCATATCAGCCAGCCGTTTCAATACTGCGAGATCGATGGCCTCAGGGGCAGCGCGCAAGGGCGGGCCCTCCGGCTTTGCCTCAAGGTCGGAAATCAGTTGGGCAAGACTGTCGAACCGCGGTTCCGCCTCGCGCCAGTACATCCAGTCAAGCGCAGGGAATTGGTGGCTTTCGATCGCAAGCACTTCTTCGGCGGTGAATTCGCCCGCTTCCCCCGCCACCGTGCCAAAGGTTCCGTCACGCTGGTGCCGCCCCGCACGGCCCGCAATCTGCGCCATTTCGGCGACGGTCAACCGACGCGTCCTGTTGCCATCAAATTTGGATAATCCAGCAAAAGCAATATGCTGTACATCCAAGTTCAGACCCATTCCGATAGCGTCAGTCGCGACCAGATAGTCGACTTCGCCCGATTGGAACATCTCGACCTGCGCATTGCGCGTGCGGGGGGAGAGCGCGCCCATGACTACGGCCGCTCCGCCCCGCAGACGACGCAGCAACTCGGCCACCGCATAAACCTGCTCGACCGAGAAGGCGACAATGGCGGATCGAGGCGGCAGGCGGGAGAGCTTTTTGGGGCCCGAATAGCTCAAGGTCGAAAAACGCGGGCGCGAGATGATTTCGGCATCGGGCAGCAATGCGCGAACCATCGGTCGCAGGCTTTCCGAGCCAAGGATCATCGTCTCTTCACGCCCGCGCACATGCAGCATCCGATCAGTGAAGATATGCCCGCGTTCGGGATCCGCGCCCAGTTGCGCTTCGTCGAGCGCGGCAAATGCAAATTGCCTCTCCACTGGCATCGATTCGGCGGTGCACAGATACCAGCGCGCGCCGGGCGGCTCGATCCGTTCCTCCCCGGTTATCAGCGCCACTTCCTTGGGCCCTTTGATCGCGACCACCCGGTCGTAAATCTCCCGCGCCAGCAAGCGCAGCGGAAAGCCCATCACCCCGCTTGAATGTGCGCAGAGCCGCTCGACGGCGAGGTGCGTCTTGCCGGTGTTGGTGGGCCCAAGCACGGCCTTTACGGGAACTTTGGGGGAGGACATTATGGCGCCTGCCTATCAGCCCCCTTCCCGCGCGGCTAGACCGGATTTAGGCTGTTGGCTTCGGCTCGCCTTAAATAGTTGCAACTGAAATCTTTGCAGGGCATTTGCGACTGCATGAGCAACCTTCCCACACTCGA
>DASUDM010000045.1:0-5500 GCA_036275575.1 Sphingorhabdus sp.
CGGCTTGCTGCGATGCTCGAGGCGGAACTGGATTTTTCCGACGAAGGCGATGTAGAAAAGCAAGATTATTCAAAAATATCAAATGGATGTAACCAACTTCATGACGCCATCGCTGAGCATCTGAAATTCCCGACGGTCGAAAAATTGCGCGATGGATTGCGTGTGGTTTTGGCTGGGCCGCCCAATAGCGGCAAGTCCACCTTGCTCAATGCGCTTGTCGCACGCGAAGCGGCGATCGTCTCGGATATAGCCGGCACTACCCGTGATGTGATCGAGGTTCCAGTAGCCCTCGAAGGGATACCATTCCTGTTTACCGATACCGCGGGGCTCCGCGACGATAGCGGCGACGCGATCGAGTCGATCGGCATCGAACGGGCGAACAGGGCGATTGCGGAGGCGGACATGCTGTTGTGGCTCGGGCCGGAAGGCGAGGGGCCAAATCATTCGAAGCTGATCGAAATTGAGGCGAAGGCGGATGTGGCTGGGCATGTCCGCAAGACTTCAGCATGTATCGTTTCTGCAAAAACCGGGGCGGGAATGGGTGAGCTCGTTGAACTGCTCGTCGCCTATGGGCGGGACATGTTGCCACCGCCCGATGCCTTTGCGCTCAACCAGCGGCAAAGGCATTTGTTGCGCGATACGGCGCTGTTCCTCTCACATGCCAGCAAGGCGAACGATCCCTTGATTATGGCGGAAGAGTTGCGGCAGGCGAGGTTGGCGCTGGACGCGCTCACAGGGCGGGCGAGCACCGAGGATATGCTCGATGCGCTGTTTGGTCGGTTCTGTATCGGCAAATAGCCGCTGTTCCACGTGGAACATATTCGACTTATTTTGACGCTGTGCCCGTGCTGCGCTATGCGGCCGGACAATGAATAATCGGGCAGACACAGATTTTGACGTTGTCGTGATCGGCGGCGGGCATGCGGGCGTGGAGGCGGCCACCGCCGCTGCGCGCATGGGCGTGCGCACGGCGCTGGTCAGCTTCGCCCGGGACACCATCGGTGCCATGTCGTGCAACCCGGCGATCGGGGGATTGGGCAAGGGTCATCTGGTGCGCGAGGTGGACGCATTTGACGGCCTGATCGCGCGGGCCGCCGACGATGCAGCGATCCATTATCGCATGCTCAACGCCTCCAAGGGCGCGGCAGTGCAAGGTCCGCGTGTCCAGGCCGACCGCGCTTTGTTCAAGGCGTCGATCCATCGGCAAGTAGCCGCGACGTGCAATCTGACGGTCATCGAGGGCGAAGCCGCTGCTTTGCGCTTCGCACCCAGCAGCGAGCGCAAGGTGGCGGGGCTCGATCTGTCCGATGGCACCGCTTTGGCCGCAAGGGCCGTCATTCTCTGTACCGGCACTTTCCTGGGCGGGACGCTGTTTCGCGGAGAAGAGCGCCTGACCGGTGGCCGCATTGGCGAGGCATCGGCAATCAAGCTGGCCGACCAGATCCGCGGCGCAGGCCTGCCGATGGCGCGGTTGAAAACCGGCACACCGCCGCGTCTTGATGGGCGGACCATCAACTGGTCTGTGCTCGACGAACAGCCGTCGGACGGTGAAAACTGGACGATGTCGGCGATGACCCCTGGCCGCCATGTCCCCCAACTATTCTGCGCGATCACGCGCACAAACGCCCAGACGCATGATATCATCCGCGGCGGCCTTGACCGTTCGCCCTTATTTGGCGGCGCCATCCAGGGCCAGGGGCCGCGTTACTGCCCGTCGATCGAAGACAAGATTTTTCGTTTTGGCGACCGCGAGGGTCACCAGATTTTCCTCGAACCCGAAGGTCTGGATAGCCACCTGATCTATCCCAACGGCATCTCGACCTCGCTGCCGACTGATGTGCAGCTTGCCATGGTGCGATCGATGCAGGGGCTGGAATCGGCCGAGATGGTCGTACCCGGCTATGCGGTGGAATATGATTATATCGATCCGCGCGCGCTCGACCGGACGTTGAAAGTCCGCGATTTTGAGGGGCTTTACTGCGCCGGTCAGATCAATGGCACGACCGGTTATGAAGAGGCAGCTGCGCAGGGTCTGGTTGCAGGCATGGGGGCTGCGTGCAATATTCTGGGCCGCGATATGCCCGCGCTCGATCGATCGAACAGCTATATCGCTGTGATGGTCGATGATCTTGTTTTGCATGGTGTGACCGAGCCCTATCGCATGCTGACGGCGCGCGCCGAGTATCGACTGCGTCTGCGTGCCGACAATGCGGGAACGCGACTGACACCGCTTGGAATCGAAGCTGGTGTGGTAGGGGCGGAACGGCGCGCGCATTTTGAAACCAGATCTGATGAAAAAGCCCGGCTTTCGGAAATCACGAAACAGTCGGTTACTGCCGATCAGCTGATCGCAGCTGGTATAGCCGTGAAGCGTGATTCGGGTAAGATGGCGCTGCTCGACTGGCTGCGCTTTCCCGATGTTCGCCTTGCCGACCTGCTGAATGTTCCACGTGAAACACAAGGCGGGAGCAATGAGCAATGGTCCGAAGATGTGGTCTCCGAACTTGAGCAGGATGGCCGCTACGCGCCCTATATCGACCGGCAAGCCGCGGAACTGCGCGATCTTGCAGCCAATGAGCGGATCCGGATTCCGGAAAGTATCGATTATCGTGCTATAGCGGGCCTCTCGAATGAAATGGTCGAGCGTCTTGACGGTGCGCGGCCGGAGACATTGGCGGCTGCCAGCCGTATCAGGGGTATCACTCCTGCGGCCTTGGCAGCGATCCTCGTCCACGCCAAACGCGCGCAAGCAGGCGAGAAACGGGCTGCATGACCGAGGAAGAAGCCCAGACATGGCTTGAGCAAAACTTCAATGTTCCACGTGAAACATGGGAAAGGCTCGAAGCCTTTGTTGCTTTTCTGAAGGTTGAGGCGGAAGCCCAGAACCTTATTTCGGCATCGACGCTCGATCATATATGGGCCCGCCACATCGTCGATAGCGCGCAACTGCTGGCGTTTGCGCCGAACAAAACGGGACACTGGATAGATCTCGGCTCGGGCGCCGGGTTCCCCGGAATCACCATCGCCCTGTTGAGCGACTGGCATGTCACATTGGTCGAATCGCGCGCCAAACGGATCGATTATCTCAATCGGGCGCTAGAGCATCTGAGCCTGACGGGCCGCGCCACAGTTGCGGGCATGCCGGTCGAGCGTGTGCAAGCGAGTAATTTCGACGTGATAAGCGCCCGCGCTTTCGCGCCTCTCCCCAAATTGCTCGATTTATCCGCGCGATTTTCCACAGATAAGACAAAATGGCTGCTGCCAAAGGGTCGAAATGCGGTTAATGAACTTGAGGAGGCCCGAAAGGCGTGGGATTTGGAGTTTGTGGTCCAACCTAGCGTTACCGATCCTGAAGCCGGGATATTGGTTGGCACAGTGCGCGGAGCCCGTCAGAAGCCCTCGAAAGAGGCCAAAGCTGCGGTTAAACCGAAAGGACGGCGAAGAAAATGATCCGGATCGCTATCGCGAACCAGAAGGGCGGAGTCGGCAAAACGACGACAGCGATCAATCTGGCAACAGCACTTGCCGCTTGCGGGCGTCGATGCCTGCTGATCGATCTTGATCCACAGGGTAACGCCTCGACCGGATTGGGCGTCAAAACCGCTGATCGTGAATATAGCAGCTATGATCTGTTGATGGGCGAAGCCAGGCTGGCCGATGCAGTATCGGGAACGATGATTCCCGGGCTCGACATCCTTCCTGCGACGGTTGACCTTTCTGGTGCTGAAGTCGAACTGGTGGACCATGCCGATAGAGCGCACAAATTGCAAAAGGCGCTGGCCGAAGAGGAAAGCCGCTGGGACGTTTGCCTGATCGATTGCCCGCCTTCGTTGGGTATGTTGACGATCAATGCGTTGGTTGCCGCAGATTCGATCCTTGTTCCATTGCAATGCGAGTTCTTCGCGTTGGAAGGTTTAAGCCAGCTATTACAAACAGTTGAGCGGATACAGAATCGGTTCAATTCGTCGCTTTCGATTCTGGGCGTGGCGCTGACCATGTTTGATCGGCGCAACCGATTGACCGACCAGGTTGCAGAAGATGTTCGCTCTTGCCTTGGCAATCTGGTCTTTGAAACGGTGATCCCTCGCAATGTGCGGCTTTCCGAAGCGCCCAGCCACGGCCTGCCCGCTTTGATTTACGATCATCGGTGCAGTGGATCCGAAGCTTATATGAACCTGGCGCGCGAACTGATTGCCCGCTTGCCGGCCCAGGAGATGGCTGCATGAGCGATAACGAAAAGCCTTTGCGTAAGAAAATGGGATTGGGCAGGGGGCTCGATGCCCTTTTGGGAGAAGTCTCGCTCGATCGTTCGGCAAGCCGTGTCGCCGGGGGCGGTGAAGCTCCCATTGGTGGATCGACGGGAACACTGGAAGGCGTCTCGACTATTGCGGTTGCCGATATTCATCCCAATCCTGCGCAGCCGCGCCGGCATTTCAGCGACGAATCGCTGCAGGAGCTTGCGGCAAGCCTCAAGCGCCATGGGCTGATTCAGCCAATCCTGGTCCGTCCGCATGGGGGTGGTTACCAGATTGTCGCGGGTGAGCGCAGGTGGCGTGCAGCCCAGCGCGCGCAATTGCATCAGGTCAAGGCGATTGTCCGCGAGCTTTCCGACGAGGAAACGCTCGAAATCGCGCTGATCGAGAATATCCAGCGCCAGGACCTCAATCCGATCGAAGAGGCTGAAGCGTACCGCAAGTTGTGCGATGATTTCGGCCATAGCCAGAGCGAGCTGGCGGCCATTGTCGAAAAATCACGCAGCCATGTTGCGAACATGATGCGTTTGCTCGAACTGCCGACATTGGTTCGGGAACTTGTGATTGAAGGCAAATTGTCGATGGGTCACGCCCGTGCGCTGCTTGGAAGCGAGGACAGTGCGAGGCTCGCGGCAGTCGTGGTCAAGCAAGGGCTTTCGGTACGACAGACCGAAGCGCTTGTGCGCCGTGCACGGGTCGAAGAGGGCAAGTCCCCCAAGCCGCGTATCAATGAGGGTAGCAGCAACGACGCCGATATCCGTGCGGTCGAGCAACATCTGGGAGACTTGCTCGGTCTCAAAGTCAAGATTGCGCACAAGGGCCCGGGGGGTGCGGGCGCGGTGACATTTGAGTATCGCAGCCTCGATCAACTCGACATGTTGTGTCAGCGGCTGACGGGTGAACAATTCTGAACAAAGTGCAGATTTTACAAGTAGTTTGAACCGGGCCGGCGCGCGCGTTAACCGGTAGATTCTATATTTTTCAGATATATAGATCAAATCGCACGATTCCGGCGTTAACCATGCGCTGCAGCGTGATCTTATGATTCGGCCGCCATAAGCGACATTGAATGCAGTGGGGCATTCCGAATTTTGTTTGTCGCAATAAGGGACCAGATACATGATCAACAAGATGAAGCTTGCGCTTGCAGGCGCAGTTATCGCAACCGGCATGGTTTCGAATGCCGCTTATGCTGCCACTGAACAGGCCGATGCCACCGTTCAGGTTCTCGCTGCAGTCCAGCTGAC
>DASUDM010000046.1:0-3261 GCA_036275575.1 Sphingorhabdus sp.
TGTCGGATCGCAAAATTCGCTTTGGCTTCCAATGCAGCTTTTGCACGGTAAGACGCGCCGATGCCGCCCCCGTCAATCGCTGCCTCGACCATCAGAATATCATTGGCCCCATCACCTGCGGCGAGCACCAATTCAGGTGAAAGCCCGAGTTGCTGACGCGCCTGATGAAGTTGGCGCGCTTTTTCACGCGCATCGACGATAGCTCCATCCACGGTACCATCCAGATATTCGCCTGAAATGCCCAGGCGGTTTGCGGCCATACTGTCAAAACCCGCCATCTCGACGACGGCAGCGACGAAATCGGTAAAGCCGCCAGAAACGAGAAGCCCGTGCGCGCCCCAGCCGCGCATCGTCGCCAGCAGGATATCCGCACCGGGAGTCAATCTTACCCGCTCTTCGATGCACTGGCGGATGGTATCGCGATGCAGACCTTTCAACAGCGCCACACGCCCGCGCAACGCGCCTTCGAAATCCAGTTCGCCTTGCATCGCGCGTTCGGTAATTTCGGCGATTTCTGCTTTGATGCCGGCATAATCGGCAAGTTCATCGATACATTCCACCGTAATGATCGTGCTATCCATATCCGATACCAGCAGCATCTTCCTGCGGTTGGTCGAGGGTTGGACGCAAATGTCGAACTGGTTTTCAAGCGGCTGCAAAGCCTGCCGCACAACTGCGATATCACCAGCAAAAGAAAGGTCGATCGCTTTCCTGGTGTCAAGCCAGTGATGGCCTTCCGGCTCTGCACCAACATTTCGCAGCCGGTCTTCTGCTTCTGAAATTGCCCCCGTTTCAAGGCGATCAGCCGCTATCAGTGTGGCAATATTTGTGGAAGAAGCTGAAGTCATGACGAATCCGCAAAACAGGCCCGGGGGCAAAAGATTGGCGCTTATTGCCGGTCCGACGGCCAGCGGCAAGACCGCATTGGCCTTGCATCTTGCCCAAAAGCAGCCCGTGACGATTATCAACGCCGATAGCGCACAAGTTTATGCGCATTTGCCAATCCTGAGTGCACAACCCAGCGCCACGGAAATGGCGACCGCGCCGCACAAGCTTTTCGGATATCTCGATGGGCGCGACACCTGTTCGGCGGCGCGTTGGGCGCAAGATGCGAATACCGAAATCGAACAGGCCTGGCGCGAAGAGAGGCTGCCGCTGCTGGTTGGCGGAACCGGACTTTATCTTCGTACATTGCTATATGGCATCGCTCCAATCCCGGAAATCGATCCCGAAAAGCGCAGGGTGGTCCGTTCTCTGCCCACCGACGCCGCTTACCAGGCATTGCAGGGGGAGGATGCAGCAAGCGCAGCGGCCCTTTCGCCCAGTGATGACAGCCGCGTCAAACGCGCGCTTGAAGTCATCCGTTCGACGGGCACTAGCATCATCGATTGGCGCAAACGGCTCGAAGGCGGGATCGCCGATAAGGTCAATCTGCGTCCGCTGATCCTTTTGCCGCCGCGTGATTGGCTGCATGATCGCTGCGACAAGCGTTTTGAACAAATGATGGAACTAGGCGCCGTGGACGAAGTGCGTTCGCTTTTGGCGCTCAATCTCCCCGCTGACGCACCGGTGATGCGCGCGATCGGGGTCCCGGAAATCTCAACAATGCTCAATGGAGAAATCGACCGGGCTGAAGCGGTGTCGCGCGGACAGGCCGCCACCCGCCAATATGCAAAGCGACAATATACCTGGTTCAGGAACCAACCTCCCAAGGATTGGCCGCGCTGGATTGAGGCATTAAATGACTCTGATATGACTCAAATTGAAAGATTATTACATTTTTAACTGTTGACATGCCATTTTCTAATCCGTAACAGCCCGCACTTGCCCGCCTTGTTGCGATGCAGCAATAGGCGGGCTTCGTTTGTTTGAAGGACAGGAAAAGTGGCCGAAAAATCCGGCGCAGACATATTGATCGAAGCCCTGCTCGCGCAGGGTGTGGACACCGTTTTCGGCTATCCCGGCGGCGCCGTGCTGCCGATTTACGACGCTCTTTTCCAGCACCCGAAGATCCGCCATGTGCTTGTGCGCCACGAAGCAGGTGCAGCCCATGCGGCTGAAGGCTATGCGCGTTCGACCGGAAAGCCTGGTGTCGTGCTCGTCACATCGGGCCCCGGCGCAACCAATGCCGTAACAGGCATCGCCGACGCCTTTATGGACTCCATCCCGATGATCTGCCTCACCGGACAGGTTGCAACCAACCTCATCGGCTCAGATGCGTTTCAGGAAGCTGACACGATCGGCATCACCCGCCACTGCACCAAGCATAACTATTTGGTGAAGGATCCATCCGAATTGGGCGCGGTGGTTGCAGAAGCCTTCCATATCGCGACCCAAGGTCGACCCGGCCCCGTCGTCATCGACATTCCCAAAAATGTGCAGGTCGCAACGGCCGAATATGACCGTCACGGCAACAACGCTGCGAAACGCTACGCTCCGGCAGGCGAAGCCGATTTTGCGGCGATTACGCAGGCAGTTGAACTGCTCGCGAAGGCAAAGGCACCTATCCTCTATACCGGTGGAGGCATCATCAATTCAGGGCCGGATGCCAGCGCTGCATTACGCGAACTGGCCGCTCTTTCAGGCGCACCGGTCACTTCGACCTTGATGGGCTTGGGCTCCTTCCCTGCTTCGGACCAGCAATGGCTCGGCATGCTGGGCATGCACGGCACCTATGAAGCCAATATGGCGATGAACCAGTGCGACGTCATGCTCTGCCTTGGTGCGCGTTTCGACGATCGCGTAACTGGGCGTCTCGATGCTTTCTCACCGAACAGCACCAAGGTCCATATCGATATCGATCGCAGCTCGATCAACAAGACCGTGCGTGTCGACTTGCCGATCGTCGCCGATGTCGGCAAAGCCATCCGCCAGATGATCACCATCTGGAATAGCCGCAAACTGCAGCCACAGAAGCTCGATGAGTGGTGGGCGCGGATCAAGGGTTGGCGCTCGGTCGGATCGCTCAATTATCCGGCAAGCCAATCCGAGATCATGCCGCAATATGCGATTGAGCGCTTGTACGAGCTGACCAAGGACAAAGCGCCGATCATCACTACCGAGGTTGGCCAACACCAGATGTGGGCAGCGCAGCATTTCCATTTTGATGCGCCCAACAAGTGGCTGACCAGCGGCGGCCTCGGCACCATGGGCTATGGCTTGCCTGCCGCTATCGGGGCGCAAATGGGCAATCCTGATGCTCTAGTGATCGATATCGCCGGCGAAGCATCGATCCAGATGAACATCCAGGAAATGGGCACT
>DASUDM010000047.1:0-2845 GCA_036275575.1 Sphingorhabdus sp.
TTTCGCCAGCTGGGATGGTGATGGTGCGTGTTTCGGTAATCAGCGCGTAACCTTGCGGCCAATTCTTGTTAATCGGCGCTTCGCCGCGCCCGCTTGCCCGATAAACGGTCAGCGACACATCGTCCGGCCCCTCTGAAATCGCTACGCTTTGCGCCGCCAGAGGGCTGGCAGTAATCAGCAACGCAAGGGCAAGTTTCGCCCGCATGTCCGGATCAGTAACGGCTGTCGAAGGTGGCCGTCAGTACGGCTTTGCCGTTGGCGGACACGGGGACACTCCATTCGACTCGATCAGCCGAAACGCGTTTGCCTTCCATGCTCTGCTCGGTGATGCGGACATCGCCCCACAGGCCGTTCTGGCCAAGATCAACCGTGATCGCATTATTGCGCGCATTGGTGACCTCATATTGCATTTTCGTCTTCCAGCGGCTCGAACTGATGCGGGTCCGTTCGACAACGACTGTTTTGACCTTGACGTCAAAGGCATCGCCGGTCCGGATCGACATTGCGCTGCCCATCGGCGTTGCTTCGATCCTGCTTTCGCCAATGAACTGCGGGTCGCCACGCTTGTCACGCATGTAGACGCGCATCGTGCCAGCGGGCAGCTGGTCGCCCAATCCGCCACTGCGCGATGTCGAGAATTTCAGCACGGAGGCGGCGCTCGCGGCGTCGTTGGTAGCCAGCCAGCCATTGTTGAATTCATAGGTGCTGCGGGCAGGGGCTGCCTTTACATCAAGGAAACTGACCTGCTTCTGCTGGGCGTTTGCAATCGTTGTCCGCTCGGCGAGGGGGTAGAGATAATAGTCGCCCAGCCGTTCCCGATCATTGCTCTCGGTGCCGGCTTCGTCGATCGTTCCCGTAGATGGGTTCCATGGCGTCGTATAATTGCGGCGTCCGCCACCTGCATTCGGATTGCCGGCAACAAGCAGCACATTCGCGTTGCTATAATCGGTGCCAGTATTGTTGGTCAGTGTCACCCAACCTTGGACATCGATGGTCTGCTTGGCATCGTCAAACAGCGTCACATAATCCGACGTCCAACCAAGGCCGGGTGTCAGGTAAGTCAGGGTAGTGGGGACGACTCCGCCTTTTGACTCGAGCGTTACCGACAGCGTCGGGCGCGCGCGCAAATTGGGCGGGACCTTGTCAAAAATGACGCGCACCGGAAGGCCATCGTCGCGCAGAACTTCAATCGTGTTGCCAACTTGCAGTACAACGCCGCCATTCGCGGCAAGTACTTTTGCCGGAACCCTGACCTCCGCTCCGGTAGCCGGATTGGTGCGGATCAGTGTCACCGTCTGCCCGACAGCCTTTTCCATCAGTTTTGCCGGGGTCAGCAGGTCGTAATCAAAATTCTGCTCGACTATTCCAATGCCGGGCCCGGTCAGTGTTACCGTTTCTGCCCTGATTTGTGCGGATACATCCGGGAAATCCTGCTTCGACCGTCCTGCAGGCATCGAAAGCCGCCTTGTATCCTGGATCAGGCTTTGGCCATTTTGGTAGATGGTTACGGCTACGTCGCCCTGTGCGGTGGCACCCCCGGGGACGGCAACCGATGTTGCGTCCTGCGCGAGCAGCGGCGCTGCTAACGCGCCCCCTGCAAACAAGAGCCAAGCTGCACGCATATTGCTACTCCCCCGATAGTGGTCGCTATCAGGTGGAGTAATTTTCTCAACATGACCAGAGCCTTAATGGGACCGGTACGCCATTATTGCGTTATGCGCCTACTCGGCAGCGACGGTTTCGTCTTCCGTGGCCTTGGGCTTGCGTGTTCGCGGCTTGCGTGCAGGTTTGGCTTCAGCCACCGCTTCGTTGGCATCGCTCTCGGCATCATTGGCCGCACCGATCGCAGGCGGCAGAACCGCCAGATCAAGACCGGATTCGCTGGATTCATTTTCATCGCGACGTTGCGGACGCTCACTGCGTTCGAAACGGTCATTGCGGTCGCGGCGGTTACGGTTGCGATCGTTACGGTCCCGGCGATCGTTGCGCTGGGGGCGGCGATCTTCGCGCTCCTCGCCATCATCGCTGTCCTCGACTGTTACGTCGGTTTCGGAACTTTCTTCTTCGCCGGTTTCGATGTCGCGCTCATCTTCGCGCCATTCACCGCCTTCGCGATCTTCGTTTCGCCATTCGTTGCGCTGCGGACGGTTTTCTTCCTGCCGACTGCGGTAATCGGCGAGAACACGGAAATAGTGGTCAGCAAACTGGTGGTAATATTCCGCTTGCACCCGATCGCCGTTCAATTGAGCGTCCTGGGCTAGTTTCTTGTACTTCTCCAGCATCTGCGCCGCGTTGCCCCGCGCACGATTATCGATACGATTCTGGTGATCATACCCGTTGCGATTTGCATTTTGTGCGCGATTATTGCCCCGGCCGCGACGGCGGCTGGTCTGTCGGTTATTCATAAAGACTGACCTGTCCTTTAATAAAGCAACCCAATTTCCGAGTGTTATGGCCTCAACGCGACCGCCCTGTGCGGTCCCCCTCAAAATCGTCGATGCGTTGGGGCAGCTTCCCAAAAAGGGCCGGTATCCGGCCACATCGCTGTGAAGCTAGGGGTGCCGTAGCCCGACTGTCTGGCGAATCCAAGCAAAATTTATCAACTCGCTGGATTCGCCAAGCTTATTGCCCGAACAATCCCGGCAAGATCACTGTGCGGTTCGGCGCTATATCCGTTTTGTTGTGCCAATCGAATAACGGCTTCATCCTGCCCTTTGCCGATTTCGAATATTGCGATGCCGGCAGGGGACAGCAGTTCGGAGATTTGCGGGATCAAGATATTGTATTCATCCATTCCGTCGACCCCGGCAAACAGCGCAGAGGCGGGTTCATGGTCGCGGACCTG
>DASUDM010000048.1:0-3627 GCA_036275575.1 Sphingorhabdus sp.
GTTTATCGGCTGGAACTTGATCGCACGCCGCAGGGCAGTTGCCCGGATACCCTTCACCCGGTTTCGATAACATTGCTGAATCAATGTGCGACGCGGCAGGCAATTCTGGATGCCCTGAACCGCATGGTTGATGCGTCCGCACCGAAGGACACATTGCTCTTTTATTTTGCTGGTCATGGCTCGCAATATGCCGACACCCGATATGACCAGTCTTCCGGGTACAATGGAACAATCCTGCCTTATGATGCCCGTGCGCCGGGATCGGAAACCGAAGGCGATATCCTTGATATCGAACTCAAGGCGATAAAAGACCGGGCAGTCGCGAAAGGCGTGTACTTCGTTTCTGTTTTTGACAGTTGCAATTCGGGCACAGGCACCCGCGATGGGGCGCTTGGCCAATCGCGCAATGTGCCCCGCCTTTCCGGCACTGCGCCCGTTAGACCCGCTCCCCCGCCACCGGAAGGCCCCGGCGGCGGCTATTGGGTCCATCTCGCCGCCGCGCAAGATGGCGAGCAGGCACAGGAAGTGGGCGCCATTGGCAAACGTGAAGGTGTGTTCACAACGGCCCTGATCGAAACCATGCGGCTGATGCCGTTTTCGACATTCGGGGACATTATCCGCGAAGTGCAGGCGAAGGTGGCCGAACGGGGGCATGTCAGCCAGAACCCCATGGCCGAGGGCGCGTTGAAAGCTAAACTGTTCGCCGCCGCCGGGCAGGGCATTACCTATCCGGTCGTCATGGCGGGCCAGCAACTAACCCTGAAGGCCGGGCGGCTATCGGGAATCACCAAAGGGTCCGTCTTTGCGCTGCATGGCAGCGAGGCAGACGCACTCGCACCGGGTTCAAGTGCGCGCGCAATGGCAACCGTATCGGGTCTATCCGAATATGAAGCCACTCTGAGCCTCAACGCGGCTCCGACGGCGCCGCTCGCTGCCTCACTGGTTGCGATCGAAAAGTACCACGCTTTCGGGGATGAAATGCTTGTCGTAGGCAATCGCATGGAGGCGCGTGGCGAACGCCTATTGGTTGACAAGGCAGTGGCCGCATCAAAGCTTGCTATTGTCGGCGAAACACCAATCGTATCGGTCGGCCCCTTGCCGGGGTCGGCAGGCGCGGCCGTATTAATCGCCAGCGACGGCACAGCGATAGGCGATCTCGGCAAGATCGATGATCCGGGCTTTGCCGAGCGACTGGCGGCAAAGCTGAAAAAGGTCGCCAGGGTGCAGCAACTGCTCGCCTTGCGCAGTCCACCCGACAAGTCGGGCATCGCCTTGTGCGTCGACGATAGCGATTATCCGGCAACGTCTGAGGCTTGCCCGCCAAAGGAGCGGGGGAGTGTGCGGCTTGTCGCCAAGGATGCGCACAGCCTGGTCACCGTTGAAAATCTCGGCAGCAGCGAGCGCTATTTATATGTTCTCGGAATTGACCCGGCTTTTGGTGTCGCTTTGATCTTGCCACAACAAGGTGCATTCGATTCGAGCATCGAACCGTTGAAGCCCCACCGGGTTCCGGACGATCCGGTCGTCATGACTCGACCCGGCACCTACCGCTTTGTCGCCATCGCCACCGAGCGCCCGATAAATGCAGCTGCTTTTGAGCAGGAAGGCACGCGTGCCCGCGCAGGAAGAGCGTGTGCTGGCGCCTTGGAGCGCTTGCTATGCGCAGCCAATAGCGGGCAGCGCGATGTGAGTGCACCGCGCGTGGGCGATTGGACCGCAATAGTCGAAACGGTGCTCGTTCAGTGAGAGGGACGAAATGATGAAACAACACGCATGGTCAATCCTGCTCACGCCCCTGATCATACTCCCCGCGATCGCAGCCCAGGTCGATCCGCTCGCTCCTGAGGAAATCCCCGAAAGCGTTACGCCCGAAGCAGTTGCTGCGGGGGAAGCGGCCTTGGGGGAAAGCAACGCTTTGCAGGGGGATAATGGCCGAATTGTCGGCGGTGAACGCGCCCCGGCCGGCAGCGCGCCCTGGCAAGTGGAGCTGTTTTCGCCCTTTGCACAGTACAGCAAGGCAGAGATATTGGCCGATGCGAAGCGCGAGCGTGGCGATCCTGCCAAGCTGTATCTGTCCGAACGCAAATCGCACGAACTGGCCCACAAATGTGGTGGCGCCTATATAGGCGATGGTTGGGTGCTGACCGCTGCGCATTGTGTCCCCAAATTTGATCTCGGGCCGATCGACGGGCGTGCGCGCAACCTGATGACGGATCGGCGCATTCGCATGGGTACGCAGAATCTTACCGCCGGGGGCGCGGTTTTCCAGATCGAACGCGTCGTCGTGCATTCAGGATATGAACCGGAAAACAAACCGCACGATATCGCCATGATCAAGATTGTCGATAACGGCCAGACCGCCCGCCTCGGTGCACGCCTGAAAACCATCCGGCTGCATAGCCCCGCCAAGCCGTTGTTCAACAATGAGGATGTCTGGGTTTATGGCTGGGGTTGGCTTTCACCAAGGGCGCCTGGAACAGCTGCGCGACAATCCGTTGGCGGGACAACCCAGCGCAACCCGACAGAGCTGCAACAAGCCAAACTAAAGCATGTCAGCGGCTCGCGATGCCAATCGCTATACAAGGCATGGGGGCCAGGAATGCTGTGCATTTCAGGTGCCGGCACAGGACGCGATTCGTGCCAGGGCGATAGCGGAGGGCCGCTAGTCCGCATCGAAGGCAACGAAAAGGTTCTGGTTGGCATCGTGTCGCAAGGTTATGGCTGTGCCTATAAAGACATGCCGGCTGCCTACACCCGAGTGTCATACTATCTTGGCTGGATAGACAAGGTAAAGCGCACATCGCGCAAGGGATTCCAGAGGCTTTAAAGGGAAATGGCGGCTTTCAGGGCCGCCATTTCGAAATTCTCTTATCGCTCGTCTGGCCCGGTCCGTTCATCCGGCCCTGCCCGTTCATCGGGGCCTGTACGCTCGTCCGGTCCGGCTTTTTCTTCAGGCATGGCAGCTTCGGCTCCGGCTTCAGCTTCGGTCGCAGGCGCTTCGGCGGCGGGCGCCGCTTCCGTGGTTGCGGCTTCTTCTGTTTCGGCGGCCGGTTCTTGTCCGCATGCGGCAATCGCCACAGACAGCGTCGCCAACATCGATATAGCAACTATCTTACGCATTTTCTCTACCCCCCTATTTGCGGTGGAGACAGCAGTTTACACCAGTCCTACCGACTTTAGCAAATTGGTAAATTCGGGTGCCTTGCGCACCGGATCGAGCAGCGGATCTGTTCCCATCGTCGCGAGCCCGCCATCATTGGCATTGCGCGCAGCTTGCAGGGCAATGAGCGCTTTCTCTGCATTGCCCCATTGCGCCTGAACCTGCGCGACCTGATAATTGCTGTTATCCCCAGCCTCGGCCACGACAATGGCGAGTTGCTTCTCCGCTGCGGCCATATCTCCCCTGCGCCCTGCCAGCATTGCTACTCCAGTGGCTCGACGTAACCGGCTCGGCTCGGCCGCAAACGACGCCGCAGCGGCAGCCAGATCCCCTTGCAGCATCTGTGCAAAGCCGATCGAGGCGCGCGCGCCGGCAAGCTTGGGATTGAGCGCCAATGCTTCCTCGAAGGCCGCGATAGCTTCGGCATAGCGCCTGGCCGCAAAATTGATGTCGCCGATCGACCGGAA
>DASUDM010000049.1:0-4223 GCA_036275575.1 Sphingorhabdus sp.
ACGGCATCAGCATTGCCACCCGGCTTCACATCCGCCTGGATCCAGAACAGGCTCGAATGCACAAAAGGCAACACGAAGGACGAAACCGACACGGCGCTCTGTTCTTCGCGCACCAGCTTGTTGTCGAGGCGCGAGCTGGCAAGGCCTCCAAGCACCGATGCACCTGCGCGCAGGGCGGTGAATTCAGGATCGGCGAGGCCCGGCACTACCCAATGACGATAGATCCGCGTCGTCGGCACCTTGTCCTTCATGTCGATGCGGACGGGCTTTTCGAGCGTCGGGATGGGAGCATTGACAGGCGGCACATCGCGGCCGCGCGCAATGTCACCAAACCATTTCTGCACCAGCGGCTTGGCCTGCGCGGCATTCACATCACCGGCGAGAACCAGCACTGCATTGTTTGGTCCGTAATAATCCTTGAACCACTGCTTGAAATCATCAAGCTTGGCGGCCGCAAGATCCTCAAGGCTGCCGATGGTATCATGATGATAAGGGTGGCCAACCGGGAACAGAGCTTCTGAACGCTTGTAATCGACAAGGCCGTAAGGCTGGTTATCCCCTTGGCGCTTTTCATTTGAAACCACACCGATCTGGTTCTTCACCGATTGCTCGGTCAAGCCGCCGAGCAGATGGCCCATTCGGTCACTTTCCAGAAACAGCGCAGATTCGAGAGCGCTGGTAGGCACTGTCTGGAAATAGTTGGTGCGATCGAGCCAAGTCGTGCCGTTGAGATCGGTTGCGCCCAACTGCTTGGTGTACTGGAAATAATCGCCAGGCGCGTTTTCGCTGCCGTTGAACATGATATGTTCGAAAAGGTGGGCGAATCCGGTTTGCCCTTTTGGCTCGTGCTTTGATCCGACCCCGTACCATATCGAAACCGCAACAACTGGGGCCTTGCGGTCTTCGTGCACCAGCACTGTCAGGCCATTGTCGAGCGTGAACTTCTCGTAGGGGATGTTCACGGTCTTGACCAAATCGGAAACTGGTGCCGGCGTGGATTTGGCCATTGCGGCGCCCGAAAGCGCGATTGTCGACACGGCAAGGGCCAAGGTCAATTTGCGGATCATTGAAATGCTCTCCTCAGGGAAACTTGTTCGCCCTTTCAGGCGGATAGGCTCGATATAGCGCCGCAAGCGACGAATCCAATGCAGGTAAACACCTTTTCGACAAACCGGCTAATGACAACGATTACAGCGCGGCCACAACTGGCGCGCCGGGTCAATCCTCATCATCAAGCCGCCGTACGCGTAGCTTGTCGATCTTTCGGCCATCCATATCGACAATTTCAAAATGCCAGCCCGAATAGGCAAAGCTCTCGCCCTCTTCAGGCAAGTGTCGCAGCACGTGCAAGACATGCCCCGCTGCTGTCGCATAGTCCCTGTCCTCGGGAAGCAGGATATCGAGAGCCTGCGCCATCGTGTCTGCAGACATGCCGCCATCCAGCAATAGCGAGCCATCGTCCAATGCCACGATATCGGCGGCGCTGCCTTGCTCCTGGTCGGACGCGAACTCGCCGGCAATCGCCGACAACAGGTCATTCGGGGTCACAATGCCTTCGAAATGGCCATATTCGTCATGTACCAGCAGCATCGGCACTTCGGAGCGCCGCAATATTTCAAGCGCGTCCATCGCGTCGAGCTGGTCCGGCACGATTTCCGCCTTGCGCATCATCGCCTTGAGATCGAGCGGGCGCCCCTCGATTTGGGCGGCAACGATATCGCGCGCCTGCACCACGCCTATGATGTCATCGACGCTTTCGCCCATCACAGGCAAGCGGGTGTGTGGTGAATGCAGCAGCCTGTCGCGAATGTCATCAAGGCTGGCGTCAGCAGAAATGGTGTCGACTTCGGTACGCGGCGTCATGACTTCGCGCACTGGCCGGTCGGCAAGGCGGACGACGCCCGATATCACTTTATGTTCATGCTCTTCGATAATTCCGGCATGGGTTGCCTCGGTAAAGACCACCTTCAATTCTTCGGTGGTCAAGGCATCGCGGTTATCCCGATCGAGCCCGAACAGCTTGAAGAACAATGCGCTCGAGGCATCGAGCAGCCATACAAAGGGGGCGGCGATCCAGGCCAGCCATTCCATGGGCCTTGCGACCAGTGCGGCTATCCGTTCGGGCGCGACCAGCGCTACCTGCTTTGGTACCAGCTCCCCTATCACCAATGATGCATAAGTGGTCGCACCGATAACTAGGCCGAAGCCGATATTCATTGACCATTTGGTCCCAAAAAGGCCCAGCTGCGCTATCCGCTCCCCCATCGGCCCACCGAGGCTGGCACCGGAGTAAGCGCCGGCGATGATACCGATCAACGTGATGCCAATCTGCACCGTAGAAAGGAACTTGCCCGGATCCTTGGATAGCTTGATCGCAGCTGCTGCACCTCTGCTGCCTCCATCAGCCATCGCTTGCAAGCGAGCAGGGCGTGACGACACGATCGCCAATTCGGACATGGCAAACACGCCGTTGAGAGCAATCAGCGCGAGGATGATGAAAACATCGATCCAGGGAAATGGGCTAGGGTCCATGATGTGGCGCCACATTTATGCCGGAGCCTTAGGCTTGGCAAGGGTAGTGGCACCGCCTATCGGCTTTCTGCATGAACATCCATCGCACCACCAGTCCGGCGATTGCCTTTGCAGTCGCAGCTGCCGGCGTTGGGCTATTCTCGCTGATGGACGCAGCAATGAAGGATCTGTCGATAGCGTTGGGGGCCTATAATGCCGTGCTATGGCGCAATCTAACAGGCAGCCTGATCGCTGGCGCCCTGTTCCTCGGTACAGGTCAAGGCTGGCCGTCGACGGGTAATTTGCGCCTGCACTTGTGGCGAAGCTTTATCGTTGCGGGGATGGCCGTAAGCTTTTTTTGGGCGATTGCCCGGCTGCCGCTCGCTGAAGCCATCGGGCTTTCATTCATTGCGCCGGTTATTGCACTCTATCTGGCCGCAATCCTGCTCGGCGAAAAAATCGGGCGCGAGGCCATTCTGGCATCGGTAGCCGGCCTCGGTGGCGTCGCCATCATCCTGTATGGCAAGTTCAGTGGCCATTACAGCCAAGATGCATTGTGGGGGGCTATCGCAGTCCTGGTTTCTGCGGTCCTGTTTGCTTACAACCTGATCCTTGCGCGCCAGCAGGCACAAGCCGCTGGACCGATAGAAATTGCCTTTTTCCAGAATCTTTTGACCGCTTCGGTACTTGCATTGGCAGCGCCATGGTTCCTGGCTCCGTTCGTTGTTACGAAAGCGCCCATGCTCGTAACGGCGGCGTCGCTTGCCATCATCTCGCTGCTTTTGCTGAGTTGGGCCTATGCAAGGGCAGAGGCGCAGGTCCTCATTCCGGTCGAATACACAGCCTTTGTTTGGGCAATCGCATTTGGCTGGCTGTTCTTCGACGAACCGGTGACGGCGACCACGCTTATTGGAACAGCCTTGATCGTGGGCGGTAGTCTGATTGCTGCACGTGTAAAACCTGCTGCCGTTAATCATGTCGAAATAGCCTCAGCCTAACGGAGCCGTTAGACGCGCACTATTGCGCATAAGGACTAGCGGTTGACCCTGATGGAAATCATTACGGCAATTGGCCGAAAAGCAGGTGCATGGGCACATGATCGTGCCGTACAGGGTATTTTGGATACCCCACCCATCGTCGCACAAGATGATGGCGTGATCCTGTTTTCGATGATCGGCACAGCGGTGCTGCTGCCTTATCTGGTTGCAGTCAAATCGCTGCACCACCATTTGCCACGCGGGAAGATCGTTTTGCTAGACGATGGAACGCTTACGGTTGGCGACAAGCAAATGCTCGCGCGCCATTGCGACAATCCGGAAATCATCGGCAAACAGCATGTCGATACATCGCCGTGCCCGCGCGACAATTGTTGGGAAAGATTGATTTCGATCCTGGACCGGCGTCACGACCATTATGTCATCCAGCTCGACTCGGATACGGTTACCACCGGTCCGGTTCCGGAAATTGCCGCTGCCATCACAGCCAATCGCAGTTTCACTCTCGCGGGCGGCCTTGATGAAGCGCAGCATGGCTTCAAAAGCGCTTCGGAAATCTCCCGGATTTTTCATGCGAACGGCCCAACGACCGACCATGTTCAGGCGCATGCCGAGGCTGCAATGAAAACGCTGCCCGAAGCCGATAGCCGCCGCTATATTCGCGGGTGTGCAGGCTTTGCCGGCTTTGCAAAATCAGCTGAGGGCCGCGCAACGGTA
>DASUDM010000050.1:0-4201 GCA_036275575.1 Sphingorhabdus sp.
ATCATCGTCGATACGGCCCATGGGCACAGCAAGATGGTTTCCGTCGCCGTTTCCGAAATCAAGAAAATGTCGAGCAAGGTTCAGGTGATTGCAGGCAATGTTGCCACCGCCGAAGCGACGCGCGCACTGATCGATGCTGGCGCGGATGGTGTGAAGGTCGGCATCGGGCCAGGCTCCATCTGTACGACCCGCGTTGTTGCGGGTGTTGGCGTTCCGCAGTTAACCGCCGTCATGGACTCGGCCGAGGAAGCTGCCAAGTCAGGCATTCCCGTGATCGCCGATGGCGGCCTTCGTACTTCGGGCGACCTCGCCAAAGCATTGGCTGCCGGTGCTTCAAGCGTAATGGTAGGTTCGCTTCTCGCTGGTACCGAAGAAGCGCCGGGCGAAACATTCCTCTATCAGGGCCGCGCCTACAAGAGCTACCGCGGAATGGGCTCGGTCGGGGCAATGGCACGTGGATCTGCGGATCGCTATTTCCAGCAGGATATCAAGGACCAACTCAAACTGGTGCCCGAGGGCATTGAGGGCCAGGTGCCTTATAAAGGCCCTGCGGCGGATGTGATCCACCAGCTAGTTGGCGGAGTGAAGGCCGCTATGGGTTATACAGGCTCCGCGACCATCGCCGACCTTCAAGAGCGTGCGCGTTTTGTGCAGATAACCAATGCCGGTTTGCGCGAAAGCCATGTCCACGATGTCACCATCACGCGGGAAGCACCCAATTATCCGACGCGTTGAGCCGCAGGCATGAAGCCCGCCGCGAGAGTGCAGTCAGCGATCGAATTGCTCGATGAGATAATCGTGGCAACACGCGATAAGGGCAGTTCGGCAGATCGTGTGGCTGCGGCCTTCTTTGCTGCACGCCGTTATGCCGGATCAAAAGACAGGCGTGCGATCCGCGATCTTGCATGGCGCGCAATCCGGGTATTTGGCGAACGTCCGGAAAACGGACGTGCCGCGATGGTCGCTTTGGCCGGCTCCGATCCGGACCTGGCGGCGCTGTTCGATGGCTCGGCCTATGGGCCGAAAGCTATTGATCCAAGCGAACCGAACGCTTCGGGCGATATCGTGCCCGAATGGGTGAAGCCGCTATTTTCCGCACCGGTAACGCCAGACGAATATCCGGCTTTGCTGGAGCGCGCGCCGCTCGACATTCGCGTCAACAGGCTCGTCGCTTCACCCGAGCAGGTTCAAGCCCAGCTTCCCGAAGCACAGCAAATGGAAGGCTGCACCGACGGCCTGCGTTTGCCGACAGGTTTTTCTATCGAGGCGGAGCCGGTTTATCAAAGCGGTGCCGTTGAAGTGCAGGATTTCGGTAGCCAGTTGATCGCAGAACTGTGTGAAGCCAAGCCTGGCATGACCGTGCTCGATCTGTGCGCAGGCGCAGGCGGGAAAACGCTGGCGCTGGCATCGCATATGGCCGGGGAGGGCAGGCTTATCGCTGCCGATACAAGCCGTGATCGGTTGGCACAGTTGCCATCCCGCGCTGTCCGGGCAAAGGCTGAGTTTATCGAAACCCGCTTGCTCAACCCCGGTAAAGAAATGGCGACGCTGGACGATCTGTCGGGGGAGTGCGACATCGTTCTGATCGACGCTCCTTGTTCGGGCAGCGGAACTTGGCGCCGAAATCCCGAAACCCGTTGGCGGCTGGAGCAGCGCGATCTGCAGCGATTAGTGACCGAGCAGGCACGTCTGCTCGATATTGCAGCGCAATTGGTGAAGCCTGGTGGCTATCTGGTTTACGCGGTGTGTTCGCTATTTGCTTGCGAAGGTAAAACACAGATCGATGGCTTCATGTCTCGCACACCAGGGTTTGAAACTGATGATCTGCGCGGTACCGTGGGAAGGCGTGATGGTGCAGGCATCTTGCTAACACCTGCACATGACGGTAGCGATGGCTTCTACATGGCGCGTTTGCACAAGCTGTGATAGCGGGGGCTGCCGGTGCAAAGATATTGGAAGTTGATCATGCGTTTTTCGCCACCCGTAATAGCTTTGTCTGCTGTCTTCCTGATGGCTTCCAGCGCGAGCATCGGTAAAAAAGCTGACCATGAGATCGATCCGCAATCCATCGCGCTTGTGGCGGAAGGTGTAGCCTCGCAAAAGGCTGGTAAACTTGACGAAGCTTTAGGCTGGTTTGAAACAGCGCTCGCTGTCGATCCGCGCAACCGCAATGCCTTTGTCGGTATGGCCGAGGTTTCAGCCCAGCAGGGCCTCAAGGGCAAAGCCATATCCTTTTACAAGAGCGCTCTCGATATCGAACCGAATGACGTTGCCATCATCGCGGCGCAGGGTGAATTGATGGCTTCGAAAGGTGCGCTCGATGCGGCCAAGAAGAACCTTGCCCGGCTGCAGATACTGTGCCGGTCAAAGTGTAGTGAAAGTGATCGGCTCTCCTCTGCTATCGAAAAAGCAGGACTCAAAGACGCTGTCCAAGCCAGCGCGATTGAAATCAAACCGACAGTCGAAAAAGCGAACTGATCTTTATATCAACGGTCCGAACTCGGCGACCAAGCCTTCATAAATCCGCCTTTTGAATGGCACGATGAGCTTTGGCAGATCCTGGGCCACAGCCCATTTCCAGCGAGAAAATTCCGGGTGGTGGGTTTCGATATTGATATCGCTATCGTCTCCCTTGAACCGCATCAGGAACCACCATTGCCGCTGCCCGCGCCAGCGCCCGCCCCAGATATTGCCCTGCAATTCTGGGGGGAGATCGTAGAAATATTCTTCCTTGCTGCGAGCAATCAGGTCCACATGATGCGGCAACAGCCCGGTTTCCTCGCCCAATTCGCGAAAAGCGGCGACTTCCGGATCTTCGCCATTGTCAATACCGCCTTGCGGCATTTGCCATGCGTCGCCCGGATTATCGATCCGTTGGCCCACGAAAACCAGCCCTGACCTGTTTGCAAGCATAATGCCGGCACAGGGGCGGTAGGGCAGGTCTTCGCTATCGCTCATCAATAAACCCTCAGGCCTCGGCCATTGTTTCTGCGAGCATTGCCTTCAAAGCTGCAAGGTTGCCAGCCACATCGTCCTTGGACGAAGGGATGGCTTTGCGCAGCGTAATATGGCCGTGAATATTGCCGTCAGCACTGCGATGTTGCACGTGCACGCCCGCAGCTTTCAGCGCTTCTACATAGGCAAGGCCTTGGTCACGCAGCGGATCGAGGCTTGCCGTCGTTACCAGCGAGGGCGGCATGCCTTGCTGCGAAAATTTGATCGGCGCGCCGCGATAGTCATCGGCGTCGGCGGCATAGGCGGCGTGGAAATAGTCCATTGAATCCCTGGTCAGCAAGAAGCCGTCGGCGAAATCGCGCATGCTTTGCCAATCATTGCTGTCGGACACCACCGGATAGATCGGATGCTGCACCAATACCGGCACCGCCGCTGGATTGTCACGCAAAGCCATGGTGGTCACGATGGTCAGGTTCCCGCCAGCGCTATCTCCTGACGTGACGAGCCCGGTGACTTCGATGCCCAGTTCTGAAGGGCTTCCCGCAATCCAGCGAGTGGCAGCTTCGCAATCCACCGCTGCAGCCGGGAAACGATGCTCAGGAGCGAGGCGATATTCGATCGATATGACAGGCATGTCGAGCTGGCGCGCGACTTCGGCACAATAGGGGCCGTAAACATCGATATCGCCGATGACGAAACCACCGCCATGATAGAAAACCATGACCGGACCAGCCCCCCGGTTTTCGCGACTATCATATAAGCGTGCAGGGATCTGACCGGCGGGCCCGGGTATCGAAAGGTCGCGGATTACAGCAATTTCGCCGATATCTTCTTCCGCGATGGGGCCCATGGCAATCATCATTCCGCGCGCCTCGGCAGCGGATAATTCATGCATTTTCGGGCCAGGCTGCGCGTTCAGAAAATCAAGAAAGGCTTGTACATCGGGGCGTACGAAATGCTTGCTCCTAGTTGCTCTCCTATCCTCATTTGCTGTCTGGCATAACGTGAACGTCAATCCACGTCCATGACAAAGCCCGACTGTTCAGCAAAACAGATTTCCTATTTGGATTTGGCGCAAAAGCGCGCATAAGGACGAATTAACAGTACAATTAAAATCAGCGGGACTTTACGAAATGGCCACTGCCGCGCGCAGCATCGATACCCAATCCCAAGCCGACATTCCCCATCCCGAAGCCGTTGTCGTCCGATTTGCGGGAGACTCGGGCGACGGAATGCAGTTGACCGG
>DASUDM010000051.1:0-3471 GCA_036275575.1 Sphingorhabdus sp.
AGCGCTTTCCAAAAGCCGCAGGACGGTGGTTCCCACAGCGATAATACGTCCACCCTTGGCGCGCACTGCATTCAATCGTTCTGCCGTAGCCGCATCGATCCGGCCCCATTCGCTGTGCATCTGGTGCGCGTCGGTATCTTCGGCCTTGACCGGCAGGAAGGTTCCCGCCCCGACATGCAGCGTAAGCGTTTCATGGCCAATCCCTGCCTCCGCCAGTGCTTCCATCAATCGCGGCGTGAAATGCAGCGAAGCCGTAGGCGCAGCAACGGCACCATCTTTCTGCGCGAACATCGTCTGGTAGTCGCTTTTGTCTGCCTCATCGATCCCGCGCTTGCTGGCGATGTAGGGCGGCAAGGGCATAGTCCCCGCACGGTCGAGGAGGATTTCGACAGCTTCCTCGCCGTGGAAAAATAGGATGAAGCTCCCATCGGCGAACCTTTCTTCGGCGGTGACGGTCACGCCGCCGCCAAAGACAATCTCATCGCCCGCTTTCAGCCTTTTGGCGTTGCGGATGAAAGCCTGCCAACGGCGCAGGTCGATCCGCTTGTGCAGCGTCGCTCCAATCTTCGCCTCGCCCCGGCGCCCTTCGAGTTGGGCAGGAATTACCCTCGTATCGTTGAAAACCAGGCAATCGCCGACGCGCAGCCGTTTTGGCAGGTCGAGGACATGTGCGTCTTCCATCCGTCCATCACCCGAAACGCACAGCATACGCGCGGCATCGCGCGGTGAAACCGGGCGCAGCGCAATACGCTCTTGCGGAAGATCGAAATCGAACAGGTCGACGCGCATATCGCGCCTATCCTTGCGTCTGGATCAGTTCAGCGGCTTGTTGAGATCGTCGAGCGTTACTGGCGCCTCTGCCGGTGCGGTCGGTTTTGCTAGCGCTGCGAAATCGGGTGGCGGAACATTGTCAGCAGCGATCGACGCCTGGATGATCTTGTCGGGCGTTGCTGGCGGTTCCCCGCGCTGGATGGCATCGACATATTGCATTCCTGCCGTGACGCGGCCGAATACGGTGTATTTGTTGTCGAGCGCAAAGCGCGGCTGGAAGCAGATGAAGAACTGGCTGTTCGCGCTGTCTTCCGATTGCGCGCGTGCCATCGAGACGGTTCCGCGCAAATGCGGCATTGCGTTGAACTCCGCCTTCAGGTCGGGCAGCTGCGATCCGCCCATGCCGGTTCCGGTAGGGTCGCCGGTTTGCGCCATGAACCCGTCAATCACGCGGTGAAAGACGACGCCATTGTAAAAACCTTGGCGGGTGAGTGTCTTGATCCGTTCAACATGCGCCGGGGCCACTTGCGGAAACATCTTGATCGTCACGCGTCCACCGGACGACAAATCAAGGTGCAAGGTGTTTTCCGCTTCATCCACAACAGGCGCGGCAGGAGCGGCAGGAGCCTCCGACTGGGCGCGGGCCAAACCCGTACCGAACAGTGCAACCATCAGAAAAACAACAAAACGCTTCATCGTGGGGCAAACTCCCTAAATCCGAATGTGGCTTCCTTAGCCACAACAACTGTCCTTGTCATGAACGAAGCGCAATCATCGCAAAACGGTTGCCTTGATTGGGGTTTCGGGACAAACAGAAAGAAAGGGTTGAATGCGGAGGGATTGCAGATGAGGAAGCTTGTTATTGGCGGCGCGTTTGGCGCATTGCTGGCATTGGCGGCCTGTTCGGATAAGGGTGCCGATGCGGATGGCGACGGCAAGGTTAGCAGCGCAGAGGCCCAGAAAGAGCTGTCACAGGGCGGCGCAGTCGCGATGAATCCCGGCCTGTGGGAAGTGAAAATCAAGTTCGACAGCATCGAAGCGCCCGGCCTGCCCGAAGCCGCGAAGTCGCAAATGACCAAGGCGATGAACGAAATGAGCGTCAAATCCTGCCTGACCAAGGAACAGGCAGAGAAGCCAGGCGCCGATTTCTTCGGTGGCGATGAAAACAGCAATTGCAGTTTCGAACAACTGAACCGTTCGGGCAACAAGATGACAGTTGCCATGACGTGCAAGCCCGACGGCGGAGTTACCGTTGCCAGCAAGATGGACGGCAGCTTCGAAGGCGATAGTTATGTCATGAACATGGAGCAAAAGACCAGCGGAACACCGATGGGTGACATGACAATGAAGGGCCGCATCGAAGGCAAGCGCATCGGCGATTGCCCGGCATGACGTTCATGAAAAACAAGTCTGGTCCGCTATTTGCGCTATTCCTGTTGGCAGCGCTCAACGGGTGCAGCGACAGCGCTGATACCAATGGCGATGGCAGTGTTTCGCGGCAGGAGCGGGCGGAAGAAATGCGCCGCGACGGCTATCTGGCCATGCAGCCGGGCCGTTGGCGGATGAATTTTGCCTTCACCGAGATTGATGTACCGCGGCTTGGCGCGCAGGAAAAGGAAAGCATCAAGGCCGAACTGGCAAAGGGCGCATCGGGCCTTTCCTGCCTTAGCGAAGCAGATGCCGCCAAACCGGGGCCAGACTTTTTTGGAGGCCAAGGCGCAGAAGATTGCAGTTACACCCATTTCGACATCGCAGGAAACCGCGCCAAAATGACACTGAAATGCGGGATGGGCGATCTCGGCAAGGCCAGAATGGATCTTGATGGCACCTTGGGCGATGCCGATTTCAACTTCGACACAAATCTGGAAGTCCAGGTTCCGATGGCCGGGAAGATCAAGCTGAAAGGTACGATGACCGGCGTGCACGAGGGCCAATGCAAAGGCGACGAATGATAAGGTTGGCCTCGCTGGGGGGGTTGGTGTGCACGGCATTGTTGCCGATCATTCCTGCTTCAGCCCAACCTGCCCTTCCCGAACCGGCTCGGGTGCGGGTCGATTTTTCATCGACCGCGATCCTTTCCAAGCAGGTATCGGGAGAAGCCGGCGTCGTCGGGCGTAAAGTAAAAGTGGACGATCCGGTTCGCGTTGCATCGATATCAAAGCTGGTGACAGCCATTGCCGTGATGCGGCTCGTCGATGAAGGCCGCATCGATCTTGATCGCGACATCGGCGAGTATCTTGGATTTACCGTTCGCAATCCGGCCTTTCCGGACCGCCCGGTTACCCTGCGGCATCTGTTAAGCCACACGTCGGGCATCCGCGACACGATCGACTATCTGCTGCCTCTGGATGGCAGTTTGCAGGCGGTATTGTCGAACCCGTCGATCTGGTTTCCGGCGCACAAACCCGGTGATTATTTCAGCTATGCCAATCTCAATTCACCGGTGATCGCGGCGACGATTGAGGCTGCAACCCGCGAGAGGTTTGACCGCCTGGTGGCGAAAAAAGTCCTGTCGCCGATGCGGCTGGATGCCTGTTTCAACTGGGGGGCGGGATGCACCCCTGGCAGGCGCGCGCAAGCGGTAACGCTTTTGCGCACCAATGGCGATCTGGCGCGCGATGCCGCCATCGCTGGAGTCGACCCCTGCCCTGTGCTCGCCGCCAGCGATGGCAGTTGCGATCTTGGGCGTTATCGCATCGG
>DASUDM010000052.1:0-3253 GCA_036275575.1 Sphingorhabdus sp.
GCCGCCAATTCGGTATTCAGGATCGAAAACCGGCCGCTGCTGCGAACGCCATTGGCATCCCATTCGATCCGTCCGTCCCCCGTGACGCGGCCATTCACATTGGCGATATGGCCCAGTGTCAACACCGTGAGCTTTTCAGGCTGCAATCGATCGTTGAACTGGAGACCATCGACCGAAAGCAGCGCGTTGCCCGTGCTGTTGCCCAGATCATGTTCGATCTGCGCGTCGGCAACCTTCACGCCGCTTTCGGGTTCATGCAAATTGCCGATTGCCGAAATCCGGCCATCAGCCAATGTCAGCTGGAAATCAGGCACCTTCAGCGGGTTGAAGCGATCAACCTGCGCTTCATCGGAGACAAAGAGCGCCGCATCAAGGCCAAGGACGCCATCTTGCCACCGCCACTGGCCAGCCGCCTCGCTGATCAGCAACGGCACATTGCCAATCTGCCCTGCCCCGCCGGCAATTGTGCCTTCAACACCCGTTGCGCCAAGGCGCCCTTGCAGCCGCGCAACGGTGAATGTGCTCAAACTGTCTACTGGACCAAGGTTGACCGCCACTTCATTGGCCGCAAACCCGCGATCAAGATCAAAGCTGATGCTGTTTCCTTTGGCCTTTAAAGGAGCTTGGCCAAGCATGCCGGCAACGGCAAGCGAAGGGATCGTCAAGGCAAAGCGGGTCTGCCCGTTCGCGATGCCCAAAATGGCGCCGCCTTGCGGGCATGCACGCAGCGATCCGGCTGGCAAACGTAAAGCGCCGGTGGTCAACCCGGCATAGCGCACATTGGTGCAAGCTGTGTTCACCGCCAATCTGCCACCGGCAAAGCTGCCATCGATCGGGACACTAAGCCCCGTGACCGTCCCGCCCAGCAACGGCCCAGTCATCAGCGCCTGGCCTGTGAAACGCCATGCGCCATTGCTGCCACTGCGGAACGACAATGCCGGAACAGCGATGCTTCCGCCGGGCGCCGAATAGGGCTCAAGGCTGAGCGTACCAGACCAGCCGCCTCCTTGCGGACGCAGGGCTAGCCGACCTGTCGGCAAATCCCCACCCGTAAGGCTGAAATTCACAGGATTTCCAAGGCGCCCGTCCTCGATGTCCAACGGCGCTTCCTGACGCAGGATCATGCCGCTGTCCGAACGCACGAACAGCTTGCCGATCGCGATCCGGGAACCAGCAGGCGCCGTCGCGATATCAAAATCCGCGGTCGCATCGAAACTGCGCAACGCACGCTTCAATGCCGGATCGAGCCGGGCGATCACGGGCCCTACGGGCGTTGATTGGGTGCCGCGCACCAGACGATCCATCGCAGGCAGCATGCTTTGCGACAAAGAGCCACCCTGCATGCGGGCATCGCCGCGCGCTGTCAGCGCCAACCCTGCATCGGACAAGGAAATGTTCCCGGTCGCTTCGCCGCCCAGATTACGCGCGGCGAGATCAGGCATCCGCAAAGCTGCCTTTGAAAGCACCATATTGTAGTCGGTACGCCGCCGGGTGCCGTTGAATTTCAGCTGCGCCGCGATTGCATCAGCAAAGCGCTGGTCCAGCTGAGCCGACCTGGATGTGACGTCGACATCGCCAACCCAACGGTCAAAGGCTTCGGTAAACTGGATGCTGCCGTCAACCTTGGGGGCGACCAACGCAAATTTCATGGAATCGCACGCCAGATTGTCCGCTGAAAACGGCCCCACCAGTTCGGGATGAACATTGCGAATGCGCAGCGCACCATCATAGCGCACCGCGCGCGCGGCACATCCCGCACCAGACAAGGCAGGTGCACGCAGGGTCAGCTTGCCGTCAAACCGGTTGCGAAGATTGCCATCGCCTTTGGCAGCGATACCGACACCGCCCCATATTGTTTTGAGCGACAGGACTGCGTCGGTCAGATGCAGATTGATATCGGGCAGCTTGTTCGGCTCGGTGCTCTCCATGTCGCGCAGCTTGTCCAGCTCGCCGAGATAGAGTTTCCCGTCAGACAACCTGCCCTTCAGACGGACGCCGTCGGCGCGCACTGCCTGCAACGATGGTACGCCAAATCCGATCGCCAGTTCGATATCAATGGTGCGCGCAGTCAGGTCAGGATTGGCGGGATCGCCAACCAAGATATTGCGGATGCGCTGCGTCCTGAAGCCGATGTCTTCGATCTGGTACGTCGCGCGCACGCCGTTTTCTGCAAGATAGTCGCGAACAAAACGGTCGGCGATTTCAACGCGCTGCCACCATGCATAAGCGAGCAGGAACAGCAAGAGCACCCCCACCGCACCAAAGAAATGGCGCTTCCGCCAGCGTCGGCCTGGCGCAACATCGGGAAGCTCGTCTTCCATTGGCGTACAAATGCGCCAAAGCCCATCGGCTTGCAATGTCGATTTCTTCCAAATGCCTTGCAGCAAAGGCAAAATTGCGAAACAAGCTCAACCAATGGCAACTTCGACCGGCAAAGAAGAAGGTTATGGCGACGGGCACCGGGACCGGTTGCGCAGCCGCCTGCTCGACAAGGGTGGCGATGGTTTACTTGACCATGAACTGCTCGAATATTTGCTGATGCTCGCAATTCCGCGAATCGACACCAAACCGATCGCGAAACAACTGATTGCCCATTATGGCAATCTCTCTTCGGTATTTGCAGCCGATGCCTATAGCCTGCAAAACCAGAAGGGCATTGGCGAAAAGGCGGCGGCGGCGATAAAATTGCTACAAGCCCTGATGCTGCGCATGGCATCGGAGCCGGTACGCGAGCAGCCGATCCTTTCAAGCTGGCAGGCGCTGCTCGATTACCTCCGCCTCGACATGGCGCATTTGACGATCGAGCGCGTCCGCGTACTCTACCTGAACACCAAGAATATGCTGATCCGCGACGAAATCGCCGGTGAAGGTTCGATTGACCAGGCCCCGATTTACACGCGCGAGATTATACGTCGATCGATCGACCTGGGTGCGGCAGCAATCATCCTGGTCCACAACCATCCCAGCGGCGACAGCTCGCCCAGCAGGCAGGACATCGCGATGACGCGCGAAATCATTGAGGCCGGAAAGCGGCTGGGAATCGCCGTGCACGATCATATCATCGTAGGCAAAGACGGGTTCACAAGCCTGCGCAGCGCAGGCTTGCTCTAATCAAATCGGATAGGGATGACGCACCATAAAGGCGCGCCCACATCAATCGCCTTGGCCGGGATCGGGTGAGAAGAATTTCTCGAACTTGCCCTCGACGCCCTTATACTCGTCGGCATCTGCCGGAGTTTCGTGCTTGGTCGTG
>DASUDM010000053.1:0-3354 GCA_036275575.1 Sphingorhabdus sp.
TAAAGTTGGATATCACCTTAGCCGAGCGCGATGCCAAAATTGCAGTGTTCACCAAATCGGGAAGCGATCAGGCGACAATTGCCCCCGCAAAGCAAAAGAAGGCGCTGCAAAGCTGCGCTGATCGCGAAATGCGGTTAACGGTCACACTCACCCGCATAGCCGACGGTGTTGAACTCTATCGCGGGAACGCATCTGAATATCACTGCAAGGCCAAGGCCGAGGATGTTGTTCCGGAATTGGTGAAGGCAGCACTAACAGATTTGACCAAGCCCAAAGGCGCTTACAGCATCACTCGTCAGGGTCTGGAATAGGCTCGTCCGCCTCGGGCAGGCTCAGATGAAAACAGGCCCCTTTAGTCTGGTTCTCCGCCCAAACCGAGCCGCCATGCCGCTCTGCCACGGCTTTCACATAGGTCAGGCCCAATCCGCTGCTCTTGATCCGGGCGTCGGGGGCCGAATGGGACGCAAAGCGGGTGAACAGCCGAGGCAACAGGTCTGGCGCAATGCCTGGGCCTTCGTCGCAGACGCACAGTTCCACGATAGACCGGCCATCGACCTCTCTTTTGGCAATCGAAATGTCGATTTTTCCACCCGCGGGGCTGAATTTGACCGCATTGTCCAATAGGTTGGTCAAAGCGCGACCCAGGCTGTCCGGCTCGGCAACCACAAAGGCGCTTTCGCTCTCGTCGGTTACATTGATCGTGACACCGCGTTCATGAGCGAGCGGCCATAAATTGTCGGCAATGTCGCGGGCCAGATCGGCCAACAATACATCCACACCCTCGAGTGGACTTTCGCCCATGCGGGCGACATCAACGAAGTCCTGCGAAAGGGCGATTGTTCGGCGGGCATGGGCTTCTATGCGGCTGCGCACATTCGCATCCTGTATCGTTGGCAACAAGGCGATAATAGCCGACTGCGGCGAGCGCATGTCGTGCGATAGGAGTTGCAACGCCTCCTCGCGATCGCTTTCCGCCTGTGCCAACGCGCTGATGTCGGCGAGATAATGAATCTGCCCCAACACTTGGCCGGCATCGCTCACTACCGGCGCGCTGCGCATCACGAAATGGCTGCCTTGGGGTGATATGAAGCGAACATAGGAGAGTGCTTTTTCGTTCGGCCCCAATGCAGACTGGCGCAGATATTCATCAACGTTTCGGCGGTGCGCCGGCGCAACAATATCGTTCAACAACTTTGAATGGTCTGTGCCTTCTACATCGGGACCCAAATAGGAATCGAGACGACGATTGGCCATTGTCACTTTGCCCGACAAATCGGTTACAAACATCGGATCGGGCAGGTTTTCGAGCGAGTCCGAAACAAAGCGACGAAGATCGCGCAAATGATCGATCGCCCCACCGAGTGCCAGGCTCTGCCGCCCGACCAGGTCGCTTGCATTTTCGCGTTGCAGCGCCAAGGGCACAAACTCTCCATCGCGCTCAAGTTCACGCAATTCACCTTGCATGAATGCGCTGATCGCCTGCAATCTTCGCCAACCCCACAAAGGATAGATCAGGATAACGCCTGCAATTGCCGCCCCGGGCGCGAGCCATATCCGAGCAGCCAAGGCAACCATGCTGGATAGGCATATGACGAGCACCATGGCCAATGACAGGAAGAGCGCGGTGCGCGGTTGCCAGCGCAGGAAGCCGATCATCAACAGCCACATCGGGGCAAGTGCGAACAGGATTGCAATCCAATTGGGCGCCGGTGCAACAAAGTCATCGCGGCGCAGGGCACCCATCATGTTTGCCATGATTTCGGTTCCCGAAATCACGCCGCCATCGCCAAATGGTCCCGCATAGTTATCACCCATTCCGGCGGCCGTTGCGCCGATAATGATGTCTTTGCCTTGGACGAGGTTGTCCGGAATTCTGCCTTGCAGCGCCTCTGCAAAGGAAATCTCGGAATGGCTGTCGCGGGCGGAATAGGGGAGAAGGAGTTGCTGGTTGCATCTCTGCACGCGTCGGAATGTGCCGGAAGGCTTGTCGTCTTTTCGCACGACAAGTTCAGCCAGATGCGGCCATTTGGTTCCGCGATCATCGACGCACAGATTTACCCGCCTTATAATGCCGTCGCTGTCAAAATTGATGTCGACATGGCCAATCCCTTTCGCGGCCTTTGCCAGCTGGGCTATTGGTTGTTCGACATCGAATTCCCTGCCATCGCTGCCGGGAACGGCGAAGTTGAGCGGCAGGTAGACATTGCCTGCACGCGCCACCGATTGTGCCAGGGCGCTGTCGCTCTGGATGTCGCCCGGTTCGCTGAGCAGGATGTCGTATAATATGGTTCGTGGTTTGCTTTCTGCCAGCTTGTCGATCAGGGCTGCATGGATTGATCTGTCCCATGGCCATTTTCCAATCCGGGCAAGGCTCTCCTCATCCACATTGATCAGCAGGATATTCTCATCCGGGGCAGGACGGGAGATTGCCGAAAGGCGATCGTAGAGCAGGTTGTCAAAAGACGCTGTCCCGCGCCATTGTACCAGCGCTGCGACCGAAATCGTGCCGATCAATATGATCAGCGCCCATTCGATCAAAAGCCTCAGGCGCAAGTTCATTCGGGTTCCCCTGTTCCCGAAATACACGGTCAATTTGCAGAGACTATGATTTTTTCAAAGGGCGTCCAGTTGGTGTTGGTTTCACCGTCTACATATTGCACCGCGCCGACACGCCAGAAATACTCGCCGTCGGGCAGGTCGGAAAGGATGACCTGCAGCGTTTCCAAGCCGGCTTCGTCGACAAATGCAACATTGTCAGTGCTGCCTCGGTAAAGCTGGAAATTGTAACGTATCTTGCCAGCGCCCTCGCTATTCCATTTGAACAGCCAGCCGTCGGTGCCCTGACCCGCGGAGCCCGATATGGCATTCAGCCTGCGCTTGAAAGCGTATGTGATGGGCAATCCCTCCAACCCGTTGGCAGAAATGGCCCGTGCCCTCAGGAAGTAATTGCCATCCTCGAGATTGCCGAAGTCGGCATTGCCATCGGTGGCGATCTGGTCTGCCACCTGTTCCTGGAACGCGGCATCACGCGCAATCGAAACGCGGATGGCATTGTCCGTTTTGGGCAGAATAAAACGCACTGCCGGATTGTTCTGCAACCTTCCTGCACCAGCTATCTCTATCGGGGGCAATAGTGCCTCGGTGATGAAGGATCCGTCGGCGTTTACGGCAAGCCCGTTGCCGGCAGGAAGCGATTGTTCGGGCCCGCCGGGAACATTTACTGCCAGTGCACCCTCATCCACCTCTGCAAAGTCACGATTGGCCTTTTCATCGAAACGGGTCTGGAAGTCAGTGCCGCGGACCGCCGATACGGCGCGCGGCGTCCGAACCTGATAGCGGTCATTTTTCGATTTA
>DASUDM010000054.1:0-3923 GCA_036275575.1 Sphingorhabdus sp.
TTGCCGGCATCGCCAAATACCGCTTCCATAAGGTCGGACGCGCCATTGGCGACCTTGGGTTGCGCGGTGAAATCGGGGGTGGAGGCAATGAAGGCGCCGAGCTTGACGATGCGCTCGACACGGTCGAGCGAACCCAAGGCCTTTTTCATCTGCGCGATCAGCATCAATCCACAGCCTTGCGCGGCGAGGACGCCCTCTTCCTCGTTGCGGGTGTCGCCGACCTTGCCGGTCATCAGCTTTCCATCAACAAATGACACCTGCCCCGAAATATAGAGCAGGCCCCCGGCTTCAACCGTCGCGACATAGGACGCGACTGGTGCAGCGGGTTCGGGAAGGGTGATGCCGAGTTCGGCGAGGCGGGCTTCGATCATGCGGTTTCTTTCTCGATGAGGGGGGCTGGGCTGCCCGAGAGCAGCTTGTCGGTGATCCAATGTTCGGCTTCGTGCCAAAGGTCTATGCGGGCATGCGCCGATCGCGAAGCCTGAACGCGCTGCCACAATATCGGTTCCCCGACAAATTGCAGCCGCCACACTTCGGGCAGCGTCTCGGCGACCGAGTCATGCTGGTGACCCAGATCGTCCACAAAAACAGCCGTGCTGGGATTATATTGTTCGATGATCCGCGCCAGCGCCTCACCTTTGCCGCCCTGGTTGGTGTACACCGGGGCATCGATACCGACGGCGCGCAATTGTTCGACACGTGACTGGTTGTGATGATCCATCAAATTGGTGAGTATGACGACATCGGCAACTTCAGCGATGCGGTTGATCGCTTCGACCGCACCTTCAATGGCCTGCTGGCGGTGCATTTCGGTCAAGAAAAATCCGTTGAGCAGGTTCCAGACATGGCCGCGCTCGACCTGCGTGCCATCATGCTTGTGGCGCAATGCCTCCCCCCAATCGCCATGGACAAGGTCGAAATGGATGTGGTGCACTTCATCGAGCCAGTCACGGAAAGGCACGACCATGTGCAGCAGCACCTCGTCGCAATCGGAAATCAACAAAGGGCGGCTCATGCTTCAAGCTCCATTCTCGCGCTGACCAGCGCCTTGGGGGTAACGCCGACATGCTCGGCAGCGGCAACAAGATCGGGCTCATGCGCTTCAAGGAAAGCAAGGATGGCCGCCAGTGTCGGTGCCTCTGATATGGCGGTGCGTAAAATGTCGGGGGTCAACCCGGTGAGCGCAAGCATCCGCGTCGCACGGTCGGCGTCGGCAAGGATCCAGCCCAGCGCAGCAAGCGCGAGCGATGCTGGGTCGTCTTGAATTTGGCCAAAGCTTTTCGCATTTGTTTCCGGCATGGCTTTCGCTTAAGCGAAACCGGCAGGCCTGCCTAGGCAGCAAAATTGCCAAAGTTTGAGGAAACAGGGTGAGCAAGAAGGTTCTGATCGTCGAGGACAATGAGCTGAACCTCAAATTGTTCACCGATCTGTTGCGCGCGCACCAGTTTGAGGTGGAGGGCGTGCGCGATGGGCGCGAAGCCTTTACCCGGATGCGCGCCTTTGCGCCTGACCTGGTGATCATGGATATCCAGATGCCGCATGTCAGCGGGCTTGAGCTAATCGAAGGCATGCAGGGCGAGGCCGACCTAAGGCCGATTCCCGTGCTCGCCGTCACAGCCTATGCCGGAAAGGGCGACGAAGAACGCATAATGGGGGCTGGCGCGCGCGCCTATCTTTCCAAGCCTGTCGGCATGGTGCAGTTCCTCGGCGCCGTCAGGGCGATTACCGGCTGATGCAGACGCTTCTCAGGTGCATCGCGATTCTTTTCGCGCTGGTCAGCGCGCAAATCGGTGCAGCACAGGAATTGAATGTTCCAGGTAAGCTGCTGGCAGAAATCGACGCACCTGCCCCCGGCAGCAATGTAACGCTGGCCTTCCTTTTCGAACCCAAGGCCGGTTGGCACGGCTATTGGGAAAATCCGGGTGATGCCGGGCTTGGCCTGCAACTGGAATGGAAGCTTCCGGTAGGCATAACAGCCGCGACGCCGCGTTTCCCCGTGCCCAAACCGCTGTTGATCGGCGGCCTGATGAACCATGTCTATGAGGACCCTCACGCAATCCTTGTCGATTTGCGCATCGACCGGACGGTGCGGGCAGGAACAAACTTGCCGGTGGAAGTTTCAGCAAACTGGCTTGCTTGCACGGATACAATCTGTGTTCCCCAGCAAGGTACGTTCGCCCTGCAACTGGTTGCCGGTAAGGGTGAAATCGACCCGGCAAGGCGGCGACAGTTTGACAAGTGGCGCAGCGCAATCCCTGTTCCGCTCGACCAACCGGCGCGTTTCGCTATCAAAGGCAAAAGCTACCAGATTGCCATTCCTTATCCGGCGAGCGCGCCGCTGGACCGGCCATATTTCTTTGTAAAAACTCTTGATCGCATTCGTTATGCAGCGCCGCAGACGGCACGGCGAAACGGCAATTGGCTGATTATCGAAACCGAAGCGCAAGGTGCCTCCGGTCCAGTCGAGGGGCTGCTCCGCATTGGTGACGGCCAGGGTCTGGCAATCAGCACCGTTGCCGGCGATATCCCCGATGGCGGCAGCAAAATCACTGCCTTTGGTGCGACGGACAAGCTCGCAACAACAGAACGGACATTGCCATCATTGCCCTGGCTTTTGTTTGGGGCGCTGTTGGGCGGATTTCTGCTTAACCTTATGCCCTGCGTCTTCCCAATTCTCGGTCTCAAGGCGCTGACGCTGGCCAAGGCGGGAGGGGACGAGATCGAAGCACGTCTTGATGCGCTCACATATACAGCCGGAGTGGTGCTGAGCTGCCTGGCCTTGGGCGCGGCGCTATTATCGCTTCGCGCCGCGGGAGAAGAAATCGGTTGGGCCTTCCAACTGCAGGAGCCAGCGATTGTTTACGGCTTGCTGCTGTTGATGGTGGCGGTAACCGCCAATCTGGCAGGGCTTTTCGAAATTCCCGGAATGTCCATCAACGGCAACTTGGCGCGGCAACCCGGGCTTCTAGGATCGTTCGGAACAGGCGCGCTTGCCGCATTTGTTGCAACACCCTGCACCGGGCCATTCATGGCCGCGGCGATGGGGGCAGCCATTTTGCTGCCCACTGCTGAAGCCATGTTTTTGTTCGGCGCACTCGGCATCGGCATCGCCTTGCCGTTCATTCTGATCGCCTATGTGCCCCGATTGCGGGCTTTGCTGCCACGCCCGGGGCCGTGGCTCGGTCGATTCAGGTTGTGGATGGCAGTTCCGATGGGTCTGACTGCATTGGCGCTATCATGGTTGCTTTGGCGGCAAACCGGAATGACTGGCCTTTGGATCGGCACGGTCTCTGCAGCGTTGCTGCTGGTCTTGCTCACGACCTATCGCGCCCTGTACCAGCGCCGGGGGTTGGCCCTGTCGCTTTTGTTGTTCGGGAGTGTTGCGCTCGTCGGGTTCGGCGCACAGATGCTTCCCGAAACAGATGCTGACCGCAACGCGGCGCAAGCAGCCTTTCCAGGCGCAATGCAGTTCGATGCGGCAAGATTGTCTCAGCTGCGCGCCAGCGGTGCGCCCGTGTTCCTGTATTTCACCGCGGACTGGTGCGTGACCTGCAAAGTCAATGAAGCTGCAGCAATCAACCGCGAAGAAACCGTCGCTTTGTTCAAAGCCAAGAATATCAAAGTGATGGTTGGCGATTTCACCCGCCGCGATCCAGCGATAGCCCGCTTCCTTGCCCAGCATGGCCGTTCGGGCGTGCCGCTATATCTTTACTATCCGACCAATGGTGAGCCGCGCGAACTGCCGCAGCTGCTAACCGTCGATATCCTGTCGGAGGCAATTGAAAGTTGAGAAGATCGGTTCGGGGGCAGGCCCTGTTGAGGTGTTGCCTTTTGCAAGGCGAGCCGAGCCTGCCCCTTCCCCATGACGACAGATTGCGACCCTAAAAGGATCCGTCGTCGATCTCGATTTGATGCGTCTGGTT
>DASUDM010000055.1:0-8081 GCA_036275575.1 Sphingorhabdus sp.
CGCGCCTGTACGGCGAGATATTCGATAATGCGATCCTTGACCTTTTCGAGGGCAAAGTGATCGGCGTCCAATATCTCCTGCGCTTTGGCGATATCGCGCTTGAGTTTCGATTTCTTGCCCCAGGGAACACCGAGCAGAGCATCGAGATAGTTGCGAACAACCGTCGCTTCGGCAGACATCGGCGCCATGCCGCGCAGCTTCTTCATTTCCGCCTGCGCCTTGGCCTTGGCTTCCTTGGAAAGCTTCAGTGTATCGATCTTGGTTTGAAGCTCGGCAAGTTCATCGCCGCCCTCTTCGTCGCCATTGCCCAACTCGCGCTGGATCGCCTTCAACTGCTCGTTGAGGTAATATTCGCGCTGCGATTTTTCCATCTGGCGCTTCACACGGCCGCGAATCTTCTTTTCGACCTGCAGCACGCCCAACTCGCCCTCCATGAAGGCAAAGGCCATCTCGAGACGCTTCAACGGATCGGCTTCGACCAAAAGCGCCTGCTTGTCGGACACCTTGAGATTGATGTTGGCAGCTACCGCATCGGCAAGCTGCGCGGCATCGTCAATCTCGGCCAGTTGGACCGCAGTTTCAGCCGGAATTTTCTTGTTCAGCTTCGAATATTGCTCGAACTGCTCAATCACCGAACGCATCAAAGCGGTTGCTTCAGGGCCTTCGGCTGCAGCCGCTTCAACCAGTTCAACTTCGGCCTCGGCATAATCCGCTGTGCGCTGGTGTACGCGAAGCAAGTTGGCCCGTTGCTTGCCCTCAACCAGCACGCGAACCGTGCCGTCTGGCAACTTCAACAGCTGCATTACCGTGGCCGAAACGCCTACTGTGTAAAGATCATCATAATCCGGGTCGTCCTCGGCCGGATCAAGTTGCGTCACAAGGAAGATTTCCTTGTCGGCAGCCATCGCCTTTTCAAGAGCAATCACGGATTTGTCGCGGCCGACAAAAAGCGGCACGACCATGCCCGGAAACACTACAATATCGCGCAAGGGCAGAAGAGGAAGAGAATGCGTCATATTTACTCCAGCCGCACCGAAAGGCGGTACGGAAACTTGGCATCAATATGAGCGCGATTTTCTTGCATTCAACGGCATAGCGGCGAAATGGCGAGAAAAGCTGGGGAAAAGCGCCTCAGAAAGGCAGTTTGAACCCCGGCGGCAAAGGCAAGCCGCTCGTCATTTTGCCCATTTCGTTGTTGCTGGCGGCGTCTGCCTTTTCGCGCGCATCGTTGAATGCGGCAACAACCAAGTCCTCGAGCATCTGTTTGTCTGAAGGCACGATGAGGCTGTCATCGATCGAAAGCGAAATGATACGGCCTTTGGCACTTGCCCGAACCTTGACCAAGCCGCCGCCAGACACGCCTTCAACCTCGATCGAATCCAGCTTGCCTTGCGCTTCTTCCATCTGCTTTTGGATGGTTTGCGCGGCTTCCTGTGCTGCCTTCATCATCTCTTCTATGCTTTTCATGCTCTTAGGCTCCGAACTTCAGCTTCGTGGGGAGAATGAATCGTCCGCCCGTCGACATGCACCTCCGCCTCCGGGAAGGCCGCAAGTGCCGCCTTTACCAACGGCGATTCGAGAATTTCAGCGTCTTGCGCCATACGCACTGCCTGTTCTTGCTCATATAGGCTCGGCTCCGCATCGCCTGCGGTCTCGACCAACTCCCACCGGGTTCCGGTCAAGCGGAACAGTGCGTCGTTCAGGTCGGCTGCAAAACCCTGGTGCACGGGGCCGGCCAATTGAAATTCCAAAACGGGCGGTGCGTAACGCACGACGCGCACCACATCGTGCAATGTCGCCGCAACATTAGGATGCCCGCCATGTTCCAATGCTTCAACCAAAGCTTTGAAATCAGACGGGAGGCGCGAAGCCATGGCAGGAGCTGGTTGGGTGGATGGAATTGCCGCTGCCTGTGCGGCCGAAGGTGCCGATCCGCCTTGCTGCTGCAAGATTTTTGCAAGCTCACCCGGATCGGGCATCGACGCGCCGTGCAACACTCGCAGCAATGCCATGTCGCAACATTCTAGCGGCAGGCTGGCCTGACGCACTTCATCATGCCCCTTCAACAGCAATTGCCAAAGCCGGTGGAGCATGGGGAAAGACAAGCGCCCCGCCCATTCGTCAATTTGCGCGCGAGCCTCTTCCGGCAAGGCCGCATCCGAAGGGCTTCCAATCTTGGCCAGCGTCACCAGGTGTACTTCTCGAAGCAACCCCGCCAATGTGGCCGCCGGCTCGACACCCAATTGATATTGGTTGCGCGCTTCATCCAAAACGGCCGACGCGTCGCCTTCCAGCAGCAATCCGAACAGGCGCCTTACTGCTGCGCGGTCGGAAAGGCCCAACATGGCGCGAACTTGCGCCGCCGCTACCCGTGCATCGCTGCCGCTATCATCGGCCGCAAGGTCGGCATGTGCAATCGCTTGGTCTAGGATCGACAGGCCATCACGAACCGATCCTTCGGCGGCTTGCGCCACAAGGCGCAATGCTTCGAGCTCCGCGGAAACGCCTTCCTTTTCACAGATGTCGGCAAAATGGCTCGCAAGCAATTCGGCCGGTATGCGTTTGAGATCGAACCGCTGGCAGCGCGACAGCACCGTTATTGGAACCTTGTTCACTTCGGTCGTCGCAAACAGAAACTTCACATGTGCCGGCGGCTCTTCAAGCGTTTTCAGCAACGCGTTGAAGGCATTTTTCGACAGCATGTGAACTTCGTCGATGATGTAGATCTTGTAGCGTGCAGATACTGCGGCGTAGCGTACTGCCTCGATGATTTCGCGGACATCATCGACGCCGGTGTGGCTCGCCGCGTCCATTTCTATGACATCGATATGCCGTCCCTCGGCTATCGCGCGGCACGGTTCGCAAACACCGCATGGGTCAATGGTCGGACCACCCTGCCCGTCTTGACCAATGCAATTCAGCGCCTTCGCAATCAGTCGCGCAGTCGATGTCTTGCCGACTCCTCGGACACCGGTCATCAGGAACGCATGGGCAAGGCGGCCACGCTTGATCGCGTTACCGAGCGTCTGCACCATAGCATCCTGACCGATCAGTTCGGCAAAGTTTTGCGGGCGATATTTGCGGGCGAGGACACGATATGGCGAAGCTGCTGCCGGCTTGGCCGCTTCCGGCAAACCCAGCCCAAGCGCATCATCCGGCATATCCGGATCACGGCCGCTGGAATCGGTTTGTTCAAGACCGGGTGACTGTGAATCGTCCATGATCATCCGATAGGCCCGCTCGGATATTTTGTCGAAGCTATTTCGAAATCAATTGCTCGCGAGGCGGCGGGCAAAGTGGGCCTGAACCGCGCTTGTCACCGTACGCGCAACCTTTTGCTGCCCCTCGGGCGAAGAGAGAAAGGCCGCATCATCCGTATTACTGATATAACCGGTTTCGAAAAGAACGGAGGGCATGTCTGGCGCTTTCAAAACAATGAAAGACGCATATTTGTGAGGCTTCTCTCGCAAAACCAGGTTCGGCTGCGCTTCGCGGATAAGCAGTTTTGCAAATCCGGAGGCAACGCCCATTGTTTCGCGCTGCGTCAGATCGATCAGGATCGAAGAAACCTCCATGTCCTCCCGGCCCAGATTGACACCATTGATGACGTCCGATCGGTTTTCGCGCGCCGCAAGCCTTTGCGCTTCGCGATCCGATGCAACTTCCGACAATGTATATACTGTCCCTCCCCGTGCCTCCGGATTTTCCGCCGCATCGGCATGGATCGACAGGAAAAGGCTGGCTTTCAACTTTCGAGCGGTCTCGTACCGGTCCTGGAGGATAAGGTAACGGTCCCCATCGCGGGTCAGCGCAACACGCACACGCCCGGTTTCGACTAGCGCGTCCCGAATCGAACGCGCAAGTGCTAGCGTAACATCCTTCTCACGATTCCCGGACAACGGGTTGATCGCGCCGGGATCATGCCCGCCATGGCCTGCGTCGATGACGACCAGAGGAAGCCGTGGATCTGCCGGACCAAAAATTCTCGGCAATCCCCTGCCCTCGGTTTTTCCGATCGGGGCAGACACCTCATAACGGCTATTTATCGGTTCCGGATCAAACCACGCCAAAATTTCAGCGAGGAACGCGCTAATCACATTTTGCGCAATCGTGATCGATGCGGCAGTACCTGCCGGTAACGGCGAGGCACACGATAAGGAAAAGGCGAGGACTGCGCCGAAAATCATCGATTTGGCTTTTGCGCAAAATGTAAGTCCGGGTCGAGGGAATTTTTCATAGACGCCACTTGCTCCTGTGGAAGCGGGGTGCTAGCACTCACAACCGGTACATCATCCCTTCCGGGGTGGATGCCTTAAGACGCCGAAGCATTTGACTTATCGGCAATAAAACAGGTTGATGTTGCATGTGGCATGAAATTTCCCCTTCCACCGTCCCGAAAGGGTTCGGTGCGTTGGCTGGAAATTACGCCCGCGCGAATTGCGCCCGCGGTGCCCTAGCAGCAGACACATTCGCACATTTCCCGGCAATTTCTGGTGCACTTGGGCAATGCCCAATGGCGATCAGCGCCGGACAACTTTCAGCACATATCGCCCCCCGCCACTCGCCAGATGCGGAGCAGTGGGAGGCACGGAGAATTTATAATGAAAACGCGCATGCTAATCGACGCGCGCCACCGGGAGGAGACCCGGGTAGCCGTCGTAAAGGGAAACACGATTGAGGAATTCGACTTTGAGTCTGCAGAGCACAAGCAACTCAAAGGAAATATTTATCTAGCCAAGGTCACCCGAGTAGAACCGTCGCTTCAAGCGGCCTTTGTTGACTATGGTGGCAATAGGCACGGGTTTCTGGCCTTCAGTGAAATCCATCCGGACTACTACCAGATCCCGAAAGAGGATCGCGAACGCCTGCTGGCCGAAGAAGCAGCTGCAGCTGCAGAAGAAGCGAAACTGCGCGAGCAGGAAGAGGCTGAGGAAGACGAGCCCTCAGGCATCATGCGTTCCGAAGCGCATGACGAGGAAGACCCCGATTTCATCGAAGTCGAAAGCGATGATCGCATCGATACGATCGACATCAGCGAGGGCGAAGAGCCAGACCTTGAAGCCAATGGCGACGATCATGGCGAAGACGATAGCGAGCGCGAAGCCGCATCAGATGACGAAGACGATGGTCGTAAAGATCGTCGCGGTCGCCGCCGCCGCGGACGTGGTGGAAAGAGCAACGCGCCCAAGGCTAGCGACGAGATGCGCGCCAAGCGCCTCAACTTGCGCCGTCGTTATAAAATCCAGGACGTTATCCATCGGCGCCAGGTGCTGCTGGTCCAGGTCGTCAAGGAAGAGCGTGGTAACAAGGGCGCTGCGCTGACCACCTATCTCAGCCTTGCCGGTCGCTATTGCGTGTTGATGCCTAACACCAGCCATGGTGGCGGGATCAGCCGCAAGATTTCAAGCGCGTCGGATCGCAAGCGTCTCAAATCGATCATTTCGGACCTCAAGCTTCCCTCGACGATGGGTTGCATCATCCGCACTGCCGGCCTTGCCCGCACAAAACCCGAAATCAAGCGCGACTTCGATTATCTCGCCCGCCTTTGGGACGAAATCCGTGAGCGCACGCTAAAAGGCAGCGCGCCAATGTTGATCCATTCGGACAGCGATCTAGTGAAGCGCGCGATCCGCGATATCTATAACAAGGATATCGATGATGTGCTCGTCGAAGGCGCCGAAGGCTATAAGGCAGCCAAGGATTTCATGAAGCTGCTGATGCCCAGCCACGCAAAGCGGGTGCAGCATTATTCGGACCCGGTGTCGCTGTTCCAGCGCTATGGCGTCGAAGATCAGTTGAACGCGATGTACAACCCGGTCGTCCAGCTGAAATCGGGCGGCTACATCGTCATCAACCCGACCGAGGCACTGGTTTCGATCGACATCAACTCGGGCCGCTCGACCAAGGAGCATGGCATCGAGCAAACCGCGCTCAGCACCAACCTTGAGGCTGCGCGCGAAATTGCCCGCCAGTTGCGCCTGCGCGACATGGCAGGTCTGGTCGTGATCGACTTCATCGACATGGATCACCATTCGAACGCCCGCAAGGTTGAGCGGGCGATGAAGGAAGCGCTGAAAAACGACCGTGCGCGTATCCAAGTAGGCCGCATATCCAGCTTTGGCTTGATGGAGATGAGCCGTCAACGCCTGCGCACCGGCGTCCTCGAAGCGTCCACCCGCGTTTGCCCGCATTGCGAAGGCACCGGTCTCGTCCGCACCGCATCATCCTCCGCACTTTCGGCCTTGCGCCTGATCGAGGAAGAAGCCGCGCGTGGCCACGGCAGCCAGATTTCGCTGCAAGCGAGCCAGGAAGCCACAATCTACATCCTCAACAACAAGCGCGCTGAGCTCGCTGAAATCGAGGATCGTTACCATGTTCGGGTCGAAGTTCTCCCGAATGGCGAGGTTGAAGGCGCAAAGATGACGGTGACCGCCAGCGGACCACGCCCCGAGCGCCCCGCCATACCGGCCCCGATAGTCGATTTCGACGAGGATGACGAAATCGAGGATATCGAAGACGAAATCGAGGCCGAAGAACCAGAAGAACGTACCGAGGAAGGTGCCCGTGACGATCGTAGCGGACGTCGCAAGCGCCGCCGTCGCGGGCGCCGGGGTGGCCGCAACCGGGATCGCGAAGATCAGCCGACCGCCACCGACGAAGATGCTGCTGATGAAAATGCAGAGGCAGCACCGGAAAGCGCTGTCGACAGTGACGGCGAAGCAGCGGAGCCGGCACCCGCCCGCAAGCCCCGCCGCGCACGTGGCGGCCGAGGCAAGAAGGCGGAAGCAGAAGCGGCTGTGGAAACCGAAGCAGTGATCGAAAGCGAGCCTGTCGCCACGGAAGCAGAGCCTGCGGTTGCTGCACCTGCCAAGCCCAAGCGGACTAGCCGAAAAGCCAAGACTGCCGAGGTTGAAGCGGTGGCTGAAACAGTGGAGCCAGCCGAAGTCGAAGCCGTCGAAAAGCCTAAATCACGGCGCAAGCCCAAAGCCAAAGCCGAGGATGCTGTTGAAAGAACTGTCGAAGCAGAGTCGGCTCCGGCCAAGAAACCACGCCGCAGCAGCAAGAAGGCTGAAGTGCAGGAAGATGCGAATGGCGGTGCTGACCGTGATGAAACCGATCAAAATGGTGATGGCCCCCGGCGCGGATGGTGGCAGCGCACTTTTGGCTGAGTTGGCTATCCGGACCCGATTGTTCTTTGCGATCAATCGGGTCGGGACGCCGCAGGCTTCATCCATCATTCATCTGGGCCAAGGCATCGCATGAATATGTTTGAGGGCGAGCGGTTGTTTCGAATATTCTCGAAAATGGCAGCGGCCATGGCTGCGCTCACCCTTTGCATCCAGCCGGCGCATGCCCAATCGATATTGCGCGACGCTGAAACCGAAGCCTTTTTCGATGAAATCTCGGAGCCTTTGATCCGGGCATCCGGCCTGAATCCGGCAAATGTCGATATCGTGCTGATCAATGACAAATCGATCAATGCATTCGTTGCAGGCGGTCAAACGGTCTATCTGCACAGCGGCTTGATCCACGCCGCTTCGACCGCCAACGAAGTTCAGGGCGTTATCGCGCACGAACTGGGTCATATCGAAGGCGGCCATGTCATTCGTTACAGCGAAGGCTTGGAAAAGGCAGGCTCAATCTCGATCGCAAGCCTTATCCTCGCTGCAGCCGCTATTGCAGCTGGCGCAGGTGAAGCAGGTATGGGCATCATGGCTGCCGGTCAGCAGGCAGCCTTGGGCAAATTCCTAGCCTTCAGCCGTGTGCAGGAAAGCGTCGCCGACGCATCCGGTGCCCGCTACCTCTCCGCTGCAGGAATTTCAGGCCGCGGTTCGATCAACTTTTTCAAGAAACTGCAGAATTACGAGTTCCGCCTCGGCATACCACAAGTCGACAGCTATGATCGCACCCACCCACTTTCGGGCGAGCGTATTACAGTGCTCGAAGACACATACAAAGCCGATCCTGCGTGGGACGCACCGCTCAATCCGAAATGGGAGGCGGATTTCAAGCGCGTGAAAGCCAAACTGCAAGGCTATATCGCAGATCCGACCGCGACCCTTAGAGACTATCCGGAAACC
>DASUDM010000056.1:0-8080 GCA_036275575.1 Sphingorhabdus sp.
ATCATAGCCGGTGGCGTGCAACGCCTTCAAAATGGGTTGGGCAAGGCCCAGATCGTCAAAATAAGACATAAAAACTCACAAAAATATGCATGTTGCAGCCCGCGCAGCCTTAGGGCAGCGCGCGGCGCAAAAGCGGGTTTAAGGGCAGGCGATGTGCCGACCCCTTGGAAACCACCCCGCGTGAATTGGGAAGCCTCTTGGCAGTGCGCATCTCGCGATCGGCGGAGCTTTTCGTTCAAGCCCTCACGCTGCCGATACTGCGGCGGAATCTCCGCTCGCCTCTTGCGCTTGGCGGCCATATGGTCGCGAAAGCCCGAAAAAGCAAGAAAATACTGCAGCGCAGCAATTATCCGTCGCCCCGGCCTTTGGGCGGCCTGTTAACTTTTCATTATCCATTTTCGTTCAGAGATTTCCTCGAAAGCGCACATTCGCTGGAGGAAATGCGATAATGTCGGGGCAGAAACAGAGTTTGGTGGACGTAGCAATCATTGGCGCGGGGCCTGCGGGTCTGACCGCAGCCTATTTGCTTTCCAAAAAGGGCTATAGCGTCACCGTCATCGAGAAAGACGAACGCTATGTTGGCGGCATCAGCCGCACCGTTGAGGTCGACGGTTATCGTTTCGACATTGGCGGGCACCGCTTCTTTTCGAAATCGAAGGAAGTGGTCGATCTGTGGAACGAGATCCTACCCAATGATTTCATCCAGCGTCCGCGCATGAGCCGCATCTATTATGAAGGCAAATTCTACAGTTATCCGCTGCGGGCCTTCGAAGCGCTGTTCAATCTCGGCATCGTGCGATCGACCCTGTGCATGGCGAGCTATGCCAAGGCAAAGCTGATGCCCAACCGCAACGTCCGTTCGTTCGAGGATTGGACCACGAACCAGTTTGGATGGAAGCTCTATTCGATCTTTTTCAAGACCTACACCGAGAAGGTATGGGGCATGCCCTGCGACGAAATGTCGGCAGACTGGGCGGCGCAGCGCATCAAGGGGCTTTCGCTCGGCGCGGCTGTGATGGACGGGCTGAAACGCAGCCTTGGCCTCAACAAAAAGCCCAATGACGGCATGGAAACCAAGACCCTGCTCGAAACATTCCGCTATCCGCGGCTTGGCCCGGGCATGATGTGGGATGCAGCCCGCGATTTCGTCGTGGCCAAGGGTAACTCCGTTTTGATGGGGCACAGCTTCAAGCAGCTGGCGCAGGATGCCGAAGGCAATTGGCGCATGTCGGCAACCACGGCCGATGGCAGCGAAACCGTGATCACGGCCAAACATGTTATCAGCTCGGCCCCGATGCGTGAGCTCTCTGCCCGTATCCATCCGTTGCCGCAAACCTCGCTGCAGGCTTCGAGCCTCAAATATCGGGACTTCCTGACGGTCGCTTTGATGATCAAGTCGGACGACCTTTTCCCCGACAACTGGATCTACATCCATGACAGCAAGGTGAAGGTCGGCCGCGTGCAGAATTTCCGCAGCTGGTCGCCGGAAATGGTGCCCGACCCCTCGATCGCTTGCGTCGGCCTTGAGTATTTCTGCTTCGAAGGTGATGGCCTCTGGTCGTCGAGCGACGAAGATCTGGTCGAACTAGCGAAAAAGGAAATGGCAATCCTCGGCCTGTGCAACCCCGATGATGTTATCGGCGGAGCTGTCGTACGTCAGGAGAAGGCCTATCCGGTTTATGACGATGAATATGCCGCCAATGTCGCCGCGATGCGCGATGAGCTGGAAGGCAAATATCCGACGCTGCACATGGTTGGGCGCAACGGGATGCATCGCTACAACAACCAGGATCATGCGATGATGACCGCGATGCTGACGGTCGAGAATATCGAAGCCGGTAGCCGCATCTATAACATCTGGAACGTCAACGAAGACGCTGAATATCATGAGGCAGGCGACGAGGGCGAACAGGAAGCGATCGCCGCCAAGGTGCAGGTCACCGAAGGTCAGGCAGCCGCGCTTGCCTCTGAGCGCGACGTGCCGACCCGCGTTGCACCGGCAGCCGAACCGCGCAAGATTGACAAGGCGGCCTGATCCACATGGAGCGGGCCATTGCCTCCGCCATGCAGCTTTGGCAGCGTTTCACGATAACGCGATATCTGATCGCGAGTGTTATCGCTCTGGCTTTTGACGTTGCACTGTTTTCGAGCCTTGTCGCGGTCGATATTGATCCGACACTCGCTTCGGCGGCTGGTTACTGCGCCGGCATTGTCGTGCACTGGTTGGTGAGCGCGAATTTTGTCTTCACCGGAAAGGCCCGTGCGGGCACGGCGCTGCATATCCAGCGCGCACTGTTTGCAGGTTCGGCATTTGCCGGCCTTGGTATAACGGTGGCGACCGTCGAACTTCTTGGCCGCGCGGGCATTCATCCCATTCCGTCAAAGGCGGCGGCAGTCGGCATCAGCTTTTTCGCCGTCTACGGCCTGCGCAAATGGGGGGTATTTCGGTGACAGCGCTAACCGCGGCAAATGCGCAGCCCTATTTCTGGGGGATAGACGAGCAACTCAGGAATTTCGGCCGATGGTTGCTGATCTGGGTTGTGCTCGCCAATGCGGGCTTTGCGATATTGTGGTTCTCCGGTGCTCCGCCCCGCCACATGGATATCGTGTATACCGGAATAATCGGATTGCTGGCAATGCGTGCAGGGTTCTGGATCCGCTACGCTGCTTTCGCCGGAAGCCTGGTCTATTCGACGCTGCGATTTGTTGGCGGGTTGTTCAATCTCGACATTTCGTCGCTGCTTTATTCGCTGAAATTTTTCGCCGAGATCAAGCCTTCCAATTCCTATGATTATATTGCGGCGGCGATGTTCATCTTTGCCGTTCTGGCGATCGGATGGCGCCTGCTGAAACGCGACACCTATTTTTCACGCCCGATGCTCATCATCGGCGCGGGCGGCCTCTTCTTCACGCTGGCCGGCGTCGATATGTGGATGGGCAAGGATATGCGCGGCCATTATTTCCGGGCAGCACCTGCCGGTGCGACATTCGATTCCGCGACAAATGGTTCGGCTTTCGTCACACGCGCCGATGGCAGTCGGCATCTTGTCCTCATCGTGGTTGAGGCCATGGGCGTTCCCAAAGGCAATCCTGAAATGTCGCGGCTGATGTTTGCCCCGCTGCTGCACAATGATGCGGTCAAGGCACGGTTCGATCTTAGCCGTGGGTCGGCGCCTTATTACAACAGCACCACCGCCGGCGAAATCCGCGAGTTATGCGGCCGCTGGGGTGATTATTATGACCTTGTCGACCGCAAGGATGAAAACTGCATTCCTGCCAAACTGGCCAAGCAAGGCTATGAAACGCTGGCGATGCACAGTTTTACACCCAAATTTTTTGCGCGCGAGAAATGGTATCCGAATGTCGGCTTCCAGAAAATGGCGTTCAAGAGCGACATGGTAAGCAGTGGCGCCGAAAAATGCGGCGGTGTTTTCCCGGGCGCGTGCGATCGCGATATTCCGCGCCAGATTGCACAACGGTTGAAGACATCTGAAAAGCCGACCTTCCTGTATTGGCTGACGCTCAATTCGCACTTGCCGGTACCCGCAGGCATGAATCTGGACGTGGACAATTGCGAGCGGGTTTCACCTTTGCTGAAAAGCGATTATCCGCAGATTTGCCGGCAGTTTGCGATCTACAACGATATTTTTGCAGCATTGGCAAAAGAGATCTCTGCGCCGGATTTCCCTGAAGCGGATATCCTGATTGTCGGCGATCATATGCCGCCCTATTTCGACAGGCACCATCGCACCCAATTTGATCCGGCAAAGGTTCCCTGGCTCTATCTGCGCCATAAGCCTGCCAGCAAAACATTGAATTGATAGTCGCTCGTGCTGATGGAAACGACCCGCCGCACAGCCTTGCCCCTGCCAGCGATGATTGCCTGGCTCGCGCTTTCGGCCCTGCTCGTGTATCTCAGCTGGAACAATATCATCTCGCGATCCGGTTGGGATCCGGATGATCAGTTGCGGCTGGTACAGTTGCGTGATTTCCTCTCCGGGCAGGGCTGGTTTGATACCACGCAATATCGTTTGAACGCGCCCGAGGGCGGGCCGATGCACTGGTCCAGGCTGATTGAGCTGCCGCTTGCGCTGGTGGTGTTACTGACAAAGCCGCTTTTGGGGCAGGCCGGAGCGGAAATGGTGGCTGGAACGCTGGTCCCGCTCGGCTGCTTTTCACTCGTGGCCTACATGCTTGCCCGCATTGCGATGCACCTTGGGGGACCGATGGCCGGGACCATCGCCGTCGTCATGACCATGGTGTCACCAGCCCTCTCGATGCAGCTGCGCCCGATGCGGATCGACCATCATGGCTGGCAATTGGTGTGCGCAGCGCTCGCGCTATGGACCCTGTTTTGGCCATCGGCACGCAAGGCCGGGATCTGGATGGGGCTGGCGCTTGCCGTCTGGATCCACATCTCGCTCGAAGGTGCACCGGTTGCGGCAGCTTTTTTCGCGCTGCTCGGCTGGCGTTGGGCGGTTATGGGCGAATCGGGCGAACGGCTGGCCTGCACCGTCGGAACCTTCCTTTTGGCCAGCCTCGCATTGTTCTTCGGCACACAAGCAACAGGCCTTGCTGCTCCAAATTATTGCGACACGATTTCGCCGGCGCATATATTTGCAATCATTGCGGCTGGAACGCTGATATTGCCCGCTACAATCTTCCTGCCCGCCAACCGTTGGTTACGGATGGGTGCGCTGGGCGCGGCTGCAATTGCCGCCATCGGCATCTTGCTCTGGCAGGCGCCTGTTTGTGCCAAAGGCGCCTTCTCCACCATGGACCCGGTCGTTCGCGATTATTGGTATGTGCGCGTGAATGAGGGTATGCCGGTGTGGCAGCAGAATGGTGTCACCGCATTTTCGCTGCTCGGCGTGCCCTTTGCTGGCGCGATTGCGCTGCTGTTCCTCGGCCGATCGATAGACGCGACGAAGAAGGCCGATTTTGCAAATCTTGCCCTGCTGCTGGTCTATTCGGCGCTGCTGGCAACGCTGGTATTCCGGACGATTTCGGTGGCAAACCTGATCGCGGTGCCGCTGGTGGCGATTGCCATTGGATCGCTTTTTGCGCGTTATCGAAAAGAGCGGATCCCGTTGCGCCGTGTTGCTTTGGTTGCGTTGATGATTTTCTTGCTGATGCCGGGGATGTTCATATCGCAGTCCGTGAATCTGGCATCGAATGTTAGTGCCGATAATGCCGTAAAGAAAAAGCAATCTGACGGTTTGGCAGCGCAGCGTTGCGAATCGATCGAATCGATTTCGTCGCTTGCAGCCCTTAAAGATGCCAATCTGGTTGCCCCCTTTGATGCGGGCCCGGCAATATTGCTGACTTCCGCAAACAGCGTTTTGGCATCGAGCCATCACCGCAACGAGCGGGGCATGCGCGATCATATCGATATCTATCGGCTGCCCGAGACTGAAAGCCACGCCGTTATCCAAAGACGCAAGGTGACGCACATTGTCGCCTGCCCCGACGAGGCTGAAATGAAGGGTTATGAAAAGCGCAATCCGCGCGGACTGTGGGCACAGCTTGCCAAAGGCGATGCGCCGGCCTGGCTGGAACCGTTGCCCGATATGGGCGAAGGACTCAAAGTCTGGCGTGTGCGTTGAAGCGTGATTGGTGCCGCTTCAATCTTTAGAGGTGCATGAAGTCTCTGGGATAACTGCGCAGGTGGGCGCCGCCATCGACGAAGATGATCTGCCCGGTCACATGCTTTGCATTCGCCAGATACAACACGGCTTCTGCAATCCCGTGGGCATCGGGCAACCGGCCTAGCGGCATTTCCCCATTCAACCGGCGCATTTGGGCATCGTCATAATCATCTGTCGGGATGACAAGACCGGGGGCCACCCCATTGACCCGTGCTTTGTCGCCAAAGGCCGCCGCCAATGATCGCACCGAACCGGCTAGAGCCTGTTTGGAAAGCGTATAGCTCAACTGATCGCCATTGGGATTGGTGACGCGCTGGTCGACGATGCTGACGATGGCGGGTTGCGACCCGTTTGCAGCCGCTTTTACCAGTGCTCGGCTGAGCAGCACCGGCGCGAAAAGGTTGAGACGGAAATGCGCGTCCAGCGTTTCGGCGGACATCGCCTCCCAATCATCCTGTCCGAACATCGCGGCGTTGTTGACCAGTAGGTCGGGCGCGCGGCCGAAATGCGCTATCACATAGGCCATCACCTTGTCTGGTGCACCATCAGCCGAAAGATCGGCGGCAAAATGCTTCCAGCTTGAACCGTTGCGTTCGATGGCTGCAGCCAGGCCCGCTTCGGGCGTGCCGTCACCATGGCTGGTCAATGCCAGATCATATCCCGCATCTGCCAGTTGCGCTGCGATCACCGCGCCCAGCCGCCGCATCCCGCCGGTGACGAGCGCGAGCGGGCGAGTCACTTGCGGTGCCTCGTCAAGGTGATGCCGATCGACTCGCCGTCTTCGGAAATCGCCAGCTTGATGATCTTTACGGTCACATTCTGGACGCGCGGATCAGATGCAAACAGCTTGTCGATGATATGGTCCGCCACCGCTTCGATCAGCGTGAAATGCACGCCTTCGGGAAAGACCGTCGCGGCTTCCTTGATCGCCATATAGTTTTTCGAAGCCGAAAGCGGCGTATCGGGCGCATAACGCGGTGCAACCTCAAGGTCGGCGCTGACCGAAATGTGCAGCGGTTGCGGCAGGTGTGTTTCCTGGCTGTAAATGCCGGTGAGCACATTGACGTGCAGGTCGTGCACTTCGAGGGTAAGTAGATCGTTCATTTCAGTCCTGTTGCGACCATCTGGCGAAGATAGCCGTCGGTAATAATAGCCCACGCGCCTGTTCGCGAACAGCCAGTTCGCCAAATTCAACCTTGCCCGGCAGGTCGGCAAAATGCGCTTGCAGCAAATTGCCAAGCGCGATGGCCGACATGCGCACGGCATAGACGGTGAGGAAAAGGAAACGCGAATTGGCGTCGAGCAACTGGCGACAATTGGCGATCAAGCCCGGGAGATCTTCCTCCAGCCGCCACACCTCGCCATCGGGCCCGCGACCATATTTAGGCGGATCGAGCAGGATGCCATCATAGCGCCGTTCGCGCCGCACTTCGCGCGCAACAAATTTGGCCGCATCATCGACAATCCAGCGGATGGGGTGATCAGACATACCGGAGAGCGAGGCATTTCCGCGTGCCTGCGCCACCGATTTCTTGGAAGCATCGACATGCACCATCTGCGCGCCTGTCGCTGAAAGCGCGAGTGTGCCGACCCCGGTATAGCCGAAAAGATTCATGCAATTTGGTTCCGCAACACCATCAATCTGCCCGCGCATCCAGCGCCAGACAGGGTCCATGTCTGGAAAGAAACCTAGATGGCGGAAGGGTGTGCAGCTTGCTGTAAAGCTGACCTCGTCATTCCACTTCAGCGGCCATCCTTCTGCCGGAACCGGCTTGTCATAATACCAGCGCCCGCCGCCATCCTCGTCCGATCCGGGAACGAATTCGCCATCCGCTTTCCAGTCGGCGGTTGCCGGTTCCCACATCGCCTGTGGTTCAGGGCGGATGAAACGGCGGTTGCCATAGGATTCGAGTTTGCGGCCATTGCCACTGTCGATCAGCGTGTAATCGGGCCTCGGCTCGCTGACGAGGGTGGTGATTTCAGGCGCGAGCGGCATGGCCCAGCACATGGTCGCGCACCGCGACATAATCCGAAGGCAGCACGATGAAGCGCTCCTCACGGTCAAACAGATTGCCGACCCGGGCAGGCAAGGAAGGGCGCACGCCGGTTGCACGTTCGACCGCATCAGGGAATTTGGCCGGATGGGCAGTCGCCAACGTCACCACCGGTACATCGGCCGATATTCCCGCATTGCGCGCGGCATGGATGGCGATGGCGGTATGCGGGTCAATTACCTCGGCGCATTTTTCATAGGCCCAGCGCATCGCACCCGACATTTCGTTCGCGTCGGCGCGCGCGCTTTGGAAAAGACCCGCCTTGCTCCGCATGGCATCGGTCAGGGCGGTTTTGCCATCCTGCTCGAATATCTTCATGCGCTCCGCAGTGGCGCTGCCATCACGGCCCTCAAGGTCAAAGAGCAGTCGTTCAAAATT
>DASUDM010000057.1:0-3172 GCA_036275575.1 Sphingorhabdus sp.
CTGGGGTCAACGGATCGGGCGCTGAAAGGTCCTTGAGCCACAATACAAAAGGCTGGTGCCGCATTTCGACCGACAGCATCAGGATCTTGTAAAGCGCGAAGAAGACAGGGATTTGCAGCAGGATAGGAAGGCAGCCCGCCAGCGGATTGATCTTCTCTTCCTGGTACAGCTTCATCATTTCCTGCTGAAGTTTGGGCTTGTCGTCCTTGTACCGCTCCTGCAGCGCCTTCATTTTCGGCTGTACTGCGCGCATGCCCGCCATCGATGCGAATTGCTTTTGCGCGACGGGGAACATGAAAATGCGGACTATGATCGTTAGCGTGATGATCGCGACGCCGAAATTGCCGACGAGGTCAAACAGCCAAAGCAGCAATTTCTTGAACGGTATGGCGATGAACCAGAACCAGCCCCAGTCGATCGAATAATCGAGATAAGGGATGCCCAAATTCTTGGTGTAGTTGGAAAGTTCCTCATATTCCTTGGCACCGGCAAACAAGCGCGAGGTCTGCGTTTCGGTCTGCCCGGCTGCGACTGCAGTCAGTTGCGCGTTGCGGACATTGGCCCAGTTATACCCTCCTTCGGAGAGGAACTCAGCCTTTACTGGTACCTTCTGGTCGGGGATCAGCGCCGCCAACCAATATTTGTCAGTCAGGCCGTTCCAGCCGCCAGTCGTCGCAAAGCTGACTTTGCCGCCCGGTGCCTCTTCGACCTGGTCATAGCCCCATTCATAATTGGGCTCGCCATTGAATACACCCATCGGACCGATATGGATCTGGGTAAAGATCGAGCCGCCCTTGGTCGCATCCTTCGGCGTGCCTTTGCGGCTGATGATGCCAAAGGGCGCGACATTCGCGGTGGGCAGGCCAGCAGCGTTGGTGAAGCGCTGCTCGGCGGTCACCATATAATGCTCGTCGATCGATAGCTTGATATCGAAACGCTGGCCTTCGGGGTTCGTCCAGCTGAGCGTGACCGGGCTGGCGGGAGTCAGTTTCGTGCTATCGGCAGTCCAAACCGTCTTGTCGGTGGGCAGGATCGCACCATTGCCGGTCCAGCCGAAGCGCGCGAAATAGGCGTTGGCGGTGCCCGAAGGGGCAAATAACCGCACCGGCGGTGATTTCTTGGAGAGCTCCTCGCGGTGCTTGGTCAGCACCAGGTCATCAATGCGCGCACCCTCAAGGTTGATCGAACCCTTGAGTTTGGGCGTTTCGATGAGCACGCGCGGGTTCGCAGCGAGCGCCGAGGAAAGTGTTACCGTCTTTGCAGGGGCGGCCGAGGTCGCAATTGCGCTGCTTTCAGTCGGCTCCCCATTCGCTTTCGGGGAGTTGGCTGCCGGTGCGCTCTTTTCAGCAGGCGGTGGCGTCGGGAAAAACTGTTCGGCGACATAGGGCCAGCCAAAAAGAATGAGGCCTGTCAGCAACACTGCCAATATGATATTACGCCGGTCTTCCACTCGATATTCCCTGTTACTTCAATGTCTTGATCTATCAGGGCACCGGATCATATCCGTGCCCACCCCAAGGATGGCAGCGCAATAGCCGTTTCAGCGCCAGCCAGCCACCCTTAATCGCGCCATATTTCTGCAAAGCCTCAATCGCATAGGACGAACAGCTCGGAGCATAGCGGCACGTCGGCGGCAGGATGCGCGACGGACCCAACTGCCAACCGCGCGCAATCAGGATGAAGAGCTTTGCGATCATGCCGATAGCTTCCCCAACGCCTTCGCCATTTCTTCGCGCAGCTGACCGAAATCGCGCTCGATCCCGCCTTCGCGGCCAATCAGGATATGATCGGCCCCGGCTTTGCCCAGTTCCGGAAGCAGTTCCGCCGCCAGTTCGCGGAAACGACGGCGCATGCGGTTACGCACCACGGCATTTCCGACTTTCTTGGTGATGGTGATGCCCAGTCGCTTGGCGGGATTGTCGTCGCGCCGGTCGTGCACCAGCAAAACGAAACCGGGAGTTGCATAACGCTTCCCCCGGTTGGCAGCCAGAAAATCCGGCCTTTTCTTGATAACGGTGTAACCGCGCATCTCGCGGCTACCGCAAGGCGCCCGGCTTAGGCCGAGAGCTTCTTGCGACCGCGGGCGCGGCGTGCGTTCAGGATGGCACGGCCCTTGGCGGTCGACATGCGGAGACGGAATCCGTGACGGCGAGCGCGCACAAGATTGCTCGGCTGGAAGGTGCGCTTCATGGCTCAAATCCTCAAAAAAATCAGCTATTGGAATAAAAACAGCCGCCGAATCTCTACGGCGACCGCCTTTGTTGAGCGGGCCTTTATGGTTTGGGCGGGTAAAAGTCAACATGACTCAGGGCAGTTTTTGGCCAAGGTCGTCGCGCCGGAAGATGCGCATCAGATCGCGCTTGACCGGCGGGAAGGGCGGTCGCTTGCGAAACCGCTTCCTGCGAAGCGCCCAGTTGAGCCAGGTTCCATATTCGGGATGTCGCTTGCTATGCTTGGTGAATTGCCGTTTTGCCCAAAGCGAGTTTTTGAGGATCAGGGCTGATCCGATGATGAAAAAGGCGAGCCCGCCCGGCCCCGGGAGCCAGCTGATCAGCGGAGCGGATACCACAAAGGCCCAGCCGATGACGATCATCGTCCAGCGATAAGCCCGCATTTCGCTGATTTTTTTGCGCTCGGCCCGAATCTTCCCGGTCATGCCGCCGATGTGGGCGCTATTCTTTTCGAAACAAGGACAGTTTCAAACTTCCTCGCACATCTCCACCAGCTGGTCGGCACAGGCGCCCCAGCCCTCTACAAAGCCCATCTCGGCGTGCTGATTGCAGGCATCCTCGGTCCAGTGGCGGCACAAAGCTGTGTAACGCGTGCCATCGCCTTCGGGCTCGATGCTCCAGATGCCAATCATGAACGGGCCAGCGGGCATCAGGTCGCCGATGACGGCATCAGTGAAGGCAAAACGCTTGCCCTCATCCCATGCCAGCACGGTACCGGGATGCGGGTGCACTTCGCCATCCGGGCCGTACATGGTGCAGGTGGAGGCTCCGCCCGCGCGCCGCTCGAGCTTGTCGAACTCCGCGCGCCAAGGCTTTGGGCACCACCAATCGTTGATCCGGTTGGTCATCACATCCCACACCCTTGCCGGTGGTGCGTCGATGAAACGCGTGACGGATAGTTCCCAGCCATTTTCTGCGGTTGCTGTCATAATGTGTCCTCT
>DASUDM010000058.1:0-14832 GCA_036275575.1 Sphingorhabdus sp.
GCCCACAGCCCTTGGGTTACGCCGACTGCGTACGCCTGAAGATCTTGTCCGAAGATGCTCACCAGTTGGGACATCAGCGCCAGGATTTGGAATGAGGCGATGGGTAATGGCCAAAATTTTCTGCTCCGATATGCCACGGCCAGTATTATGGCCGTAACCAGCACTTCATTGGCGATCATCATAAGATCGAGGTCCAACCAGGTTCCGCGCCGTGAAATGTGGATGAAATAGGTATTCACGGAGCCGACCAGCAGGGCACCAAGTATGATCCGCTGTTCAGACCGCCCTTTCCACAAAATGAAAAGAACGCAGGCAACCAAGAGAGCAGGGTAGATGTACCTGAGCATGATGACTCAGGTCGCCCACTTGGCTGCCTGCGTCAAGTCAACCGACGACTTCCAGGTAGGGAGAGACTGCGCCGGTTTTTGGCTCAGCGAGCTTCCAAAGATCGCCGGTCATCTTTGGAGTCAAACCTATGGAATCGCGAACTTCAGCCAGTTCGGCATGTGCCTTCACCAATGCCGCACGGGCCTGGTGAATCGCGGCGATGACTTCACCGCTAAGCGCAATTGCTTCCTGTCCAACGACGGGCGAGAGATTTGCAGTTCTGCGGGCAACCGGGATCGACGAGGTAAAGGCTGCCGCGCGGATGAGGGAATCGTCGATCGCTTCCTCCAGTTCGCGAAGCGAATCTGCAACTATCTTGGCTGCTGAGAGACGTTCATTGAGCATGATCTACCTCCTTTCGGAAAGCATGGACTTCCGAATTATTTCTTGGAGATGCGTTGCCCTCAGAGGAGTCTGGATATTCCTTCGACCAGGCTGACAAGCATGGCGATAGTGAAAATGGTGCCGATCATGATCGCGATTATGATGATCGTTTTCGCAGTCGGCGTCAGATTCTCAGGGCGTCGTATCTCTTCCAGAACCGATAACAATTGACGCTCTTTCGTGCCTTCGATTGGGCTTGCAAAATAGGCAGCCTGCGATTGCATCATGGATTGGGCGTCATTGTCATCCGCCGGGTTCCATTCGCCGAATGACCCGTCCAATTTGCCCTTAGTGGCTGGTATGGATAGCCCCGAAGAACCATATATGGTTTTCCCATATGCCTGCCGTGCGCCGATCAGAAACCGCGCGGCTTCATTCCGGTTAGAAGCGCCCAGTAGCAATTGGGCTCGCTTGATGCGCTGATCGACGGTAACCGGCGAAATCCCAAGTTCGCGTGCTATTTCCTTAGACGTCCGGCGCAATGCAACCAATTCCAGTGCATCGAGTTGGGCTGGTGTAAGCCGTGCGAGTCGTTCTTCCATATCGGCACGCGACATGGAATTTAGCGATAAATTACCGCATTCTAGCACCGCGTCCCGAGCGGGGCCGTCCGATCCGATTGAAAACCTAGCCACCACCCAATTCTATCTGGATTTTACATTTAGACAACCGTTGAGGGGCATGGCTAATGCCTGTTAGGAACAAGTTTTACAGCGCAGGAAATGTCAAAAACGTCATCAATGCTGGATGATAAGTGAAAAGGCGGTCCGTATTACATAAAGTGACGTGGTCGGAGTGAAGTGGAAAGCGCACGCGATTCCTGTTTGACAAGCTGAGCAGATTGCCCAAGCTGAATATTGGAAAGACTGATTGTCAAAGTTGCTTGCGCCCGCTGTTGGGATAGCAATCGGTGCGATGGTGAGAGGAGAGAGATCATGAAATTCGACGCAGATTATCGCATGTTGATCGGTGGCCAATTGGATGCTGGTTCGGCAAGTTTTGACATTATCAATCCGGCGAACGAGCAAGTCATTGGTCAGGCTCCGGATGCAACGCCCGCCGATCTCGATCGTGCGGTCGCTGCAGCCCGTGCTGCTTTCCCTGCTTGGTCGGCCCTGCCAATCGAAAAGCGGCGCGAATATCTCAATGCAATGGCGCAAGCTATTCTGGCCAATATTGATCCGCTCAAGCGGCTTTTGACGTCGGAGCAGGGCAAGCCGCATGCCGACGCAGAAGCCGATGTCGGCGGGGCTGCATTCTGGCTGATGGGCGCATCGTCGCTCGACCTTCCAGTCGTCGTTAACGAAGACAGCGAAGAACGCTATAGCGAGACACGCCGTGTTCCAATTGGCGTGGTCGGGGCGATCGCGCCGTGGAATTTCCCGATGATCCTTGCGGCCTTCAAGATCGGGCCTGGGTTGCTCGCGGGCAACACGATGGTGCTGAAACCTTCACCTTTTACCCCGCTCACGACCCTGAAACTGGGCGAGATCATCAAGGATATCCTGCCAGCAGGGGTGCTCAACATCATTTCCGGCGGCGACAATCTGGGACCATGGATGACATCGCACCCCGGAATCGACAAGGTGAGCTTTACTGGGTCGACGGCAACCGGGAAGAAGGTGATGCAATCGGCTTCTTCAACGCTGAAGCGGGTCACGCTGGAACTTGGCGGCAATGATCCGGCCATCGTGATGCCCGACGTCGATGTCGAAAAGGTAGCCGAGCAGCTTTTCTGGGCAGCCTTCGGCAATAATGGCCAGATATGTATCGCGACCAAGCGCATGTATGTGCACAAAGATATTTACGAGCCGCTGCGCGATGCCATTGTTGCTTATGCCAAGACGGTGAAAATCGGCGATGGTTCGGAACAGGGCACCCGGTTGGGGCCCATTAACAACCGGCCGCAATATGAACGTGTGCTCGACCTGATCCGCGATGCGAAGGAGAAAGGTTATACCTTCCTGATGGGTGGGGAGAAATCAGATGTGCCCGGCTATTTCATACCCGTCACCATTCTCGATAACCCACCCGAAGACAGCCGTATCGTGCAGGAAGAGCAGTTCGGGCCCGTTCTACCGCTGTTGAAGTTCGACGATTATGACGATGTGGTCGCCCGCGCCAATGCGACCGATTATGGCTTGGGCGGATCGGTGTGGGGCAATGATGAGGAAAAGGCGTTCGAAATTGCCAAGCGAATCCAAAGCGGAACGGTTTGGGTCAATGAAGTCCAGCATCTCTCCCCGACGGCAGCTTTTGGCGGATTGAAACAATCGGGACTTGGCGTCGAAGGCGGTGAGGAAGGGCTTTTGGAATATACAAACGCGCAGACGCTCGTCCGCAAAAAGCGTTCACCTGCCGAGGTGGTTTGAAATCGAAAGCGGCCCGCGCATTCCGGCGCGCGGGTCGCTCCCAATAGATCACATCGCTGCCGGGCAGTAGCGCTTCAGATAGTCGCCATGTGCGGGCATGTGTTGAACCACAAAGCGGATTGACTGTTCGATGGCGTCCAGCTCCTGCTTTGTTGCAGGTTCTTTGACAGCGTCCGCCATAGGGTTATGCCCGACCATGCTGATGCCCTGGCCCATCATCACGGCGGCCCAACTGGTTTCCGTGAACAATTCATCATCCTCGCGGAAAATTTGGCCATTTGTCCTGAACAGCTCGACCTTTTCGCTTAAACTGTCGGGTACGGCCATGGTCCGGCAATGGTTCCAGAACGGGCTATCGTCACGCGTGGTAGTATTATAATGTAGGATCAGGAAATCGCGGATGCGCGCATATTCCTTGCCGGTTAACCGGTTGAAAGCATCCTCCTGCGCTTGGGTAATCCCATCTAGCGATAGCAGCGCGATCAGCTTGTTTATCCCGGTGTAAATCAAATGGATCGACGTTGATTCCAGCGGTTCCATAAAGCCTGCTGACAGGCCGATAGCGACGACATTCTTGTTCCAGAATTTCTTTCGCCTGCCGGTGGTGAAACGCAGGAAGTTCGGATCGGCACCCGGCTTTCCGGCGATGTTGTTGACCAGGATATCAAGCGCCTCATCGTCTGACATGAAATTGCTGCAATAGACATGGCCGTTGCCATTGCGATGCTGCAGCGGCACTTGCCACTGCCAGCCAGCGCTGTGGGCGGTAGCACGCGTATAGGGCAGCGGGCCGCTGCCGTCTTCCCGAACGCAGGGCAGGGCAACCGCGCGGTCGCACGGCAGGAAATTGGTCCAGTCTTCGTAGCCGGTCTTGAGCGCTTGTTCGATCAACAGGCCACGAAAGCCCGAGCAATCGACGAAAAGATCGCCTTCGATAACTGTGCCATCTTCCAGGCTGACCGAGGAAACGAATCCGCTCTCGCCATCAAGGGTTACGTCCGAGACCTTGCCCTCGCGGCGAACAACGCCGCGCTTTTCCGAATAGCCGCGCAAGAAGCGGGCGTAACGGCCGGCATCGATATGATAGGCGTAGTTAACCGGCGGCAAGTCTTCGCGGGCATAATCATCGGTGCGTGCAAAACGACCGAAATGCGCGGCCATGGTCTCCAGATTGAAAACCTGGATGGGGCGCTTGTCACCGGCTGCTTTATACTTGTGCCAGACGTGGTGGAAGGAGATACCCTCCATCTGGTATCCGTAGTTGCCGAACGGGTGGATATAGCTATCGCCAATCTTGCCCCAATTCACGAACTGGATGCCAAGCTTGAAACTGCCCTGCACGGCAGAGAGCATCTCTCGTTCGTCAACTTCGAGCAGGCGATTGAAATCGAGGAAAGGCGGAATGGTCGCTTCGCCCACGCCAACGGTACCAATCATTTCTGATTCGATCAGCGTGATCGCGACGTCGCGGCCAGCGCGAAGCTTTGATAGCGCAGCAGCAGCCATCCACCCTGCGGTGCCCCCGCCGACAATCACGATTCTCTCAATGGCCATGCGCCTTTTCCTCCTTAAAGCTGCATAGCGATATAGCGGGATTCCGCAAATTGTGAACGTTCATTTTATGTCTTGTGAACGCTCTCAATTGGCATTATGTGTCAAAATGACGGAGGGAATCATACCCCCGCAGGAGGATTTAGGGAGGTTTGCTTGGCTACCATGTCAAAATTTGCGCGTTCCAGCCGTTTCACGGCGCTTTCGACGGCTTCGAGCCTCGCGCTGTGCGCATTGGTTGCGCAACCTGCATTCGCACAATCTGCCGATGATGCCGATGCCAGTGCAACCGCCGCCGAAACCGAGGACGAAATTGTCGTCAGCGGTTTCCGCAAGTCGCTTGAAAATGCGCAGGGTATCAAGAAGGAAGCCGATACCTTCGTTGATGTGATCACGGCCGAAGATATTGGCGCGCTGGCTGACCGTTCGGTTGCAGAGGCGCTCCAACGCGTACCTGGTGTCAATATTTCACGCTTCGAACAGCGCAATGACCCCGATCGTTTCTCGGTCGAAGGTTCCGGCGTCATCATTCGCGGCCTTCCCTTCGTCCGCTCCGAACTCAATGGCCGTGATATCTTCTCGGCTAATGGCGGTCGCGAGCTTTCGTTCAACGACGTTTCGCCAGAATTGCTCGGCCGCGTTGAGGTGTTCAAGAACAACACTGCCGACATGATCGATGGCGGTATCTCGGGCACAGTGAACCTCGTCACCAGGAAGCCTCTCGACAAGCCGGGGCTGCACATCGCAGGTACGATCGAGGGCAATTATGGCGATATGGCAAAGGAATGGTCGCCGGGTTTCTCGATCCTAGGTTCGGGTACTTTTGAAACCGGAATTGGTACCTTTGGCCTGCAGCTGGCCTATGCCCAATCTGAGCTGGTAACAAAGACCGATGCTTCGCAGATTACCGACCCTTGCTATCGTGCGGCAACGCTCGATGCGGCTTGTATCCGCGTTCGCCCGGTCGGTTCGGGCGGATTTGGCGGTACCCCGCAATTCAATGAATCAAACTTCCCGCCTGCAGGCGCGATCTTCGTGCCCAAAGGCGCCGGTGTGCGTACGACCGACCTTACCCGTGACCGAAATGCATTTTCCGCTGTCGGCCAATGGGAAAGCAGCGATGGCAGCGCACTTCTGACACTGGAATATCTCCGCGCCGAAACCGAGGCGACCCTGAACGAATACGCCGTGCTTGCATTGGTCAACGATGATGCATTGTTCCCGGTAATTGCCCCCGGCACCACACCGGTTATCGAAAATGGCCAGTTCATCTCTGGCACATTGACCCAGCTTCAGCCGTTCACCGGTGGTCGCGGCATTCCGACTGAATTGCTGCGCTTCCAGCGCGAAGATACGGCCATGACCGAAGACTTTTCGGCGCATCTGAAACTCAATCCTTCGGATCGCTTGCGCATCAATTTTGAAGTGCAGCACATCAAGTCTGATCGCACCGAGGATGGTTTCATCTCTGCAATGCAGACTTATACGGATGTGCGTATCGACAATTCGGGCAGCACGCCGCAGGTTGAATTCCTGCAACCCGGAACCTCGACTTCGCCGGCATCCTATTTCAACGATCCCGCACGTACCTTTTACTGGTTCCTGCTCGACAACCAGGTCAAGAATGAAGGCGATCTGACGAGCATGCGCTTCGACGCCGAATATGACGTCAGCGACGACGGCTTTTTCAAAAAGGCCCGCTTCGGTGCGCGTTGGGGTGATCGCAACCGCGTGACGCGCAATGCCAACTTCTCCAACTGGGGTAATCTTGGTGCGCCCTGGACAGGTCGCGGCGGTAACTGGAACTGCGGTGACTTCCAGGCCTTTGGTTGCGGTGGCGCATATGTTCGCGATTTCCCGAACTCGGCCAACCTGCGCAATCCATTCGGTAGCGGCTTCCAGCGCGGCAATGCGCCAATCCCGATGGGTGATGGTTCGGCGTTCTTCTTTGGTGGCGACAATATGGTCGCCGATTATCTGAGTGGTGCCATCCGCACACAAGCTGCGGCGATCACCGCATACACGCTGACGCCCAATGCATGGTTCCCGATCTCGGCTCGCGGTAATGCCCTGCCGGGCGGTCCGTGGACTGCGGGTGAAATTTCGGATGTCGAAGAAAGCACTTTCGGCGCTTATGCGCGTGTCGATTTTGGTGCCAATATCGGCAGCAACGCGACGCTGAGTGGCAACTTTGGGCTTCGCTATGTCGAAACGATCGTTCGGAGTGGCGGCACCATAGCATTCCCGACAGCACAGTTTTTCGATACCCCGCCGGGTGGAAATGGCGATGGCGTTGTCAGCGTTGCGGAATTGCAAACAGCCTGCGGTGCCGTCCAGCCCGGACAGGTGGCGCCGGGTTATTGCGGCCTATCCGCCGCACGGCAGGCCCAGTTTGCATCAGTGTTCACAGGCGAAGTCATCGACGACAGTGCCAATATCAAATTTGCAAACTGGCTCCCCAGCTTCAACGCAAAGCTTGATTTCGGCAATGGCATGCTTGTTCGCGCGGCTGTGTCAAAAGGCATTTCGCGACCCGACATGTCGGCCTTCGCAACCGGTGGCGCCATTTTTGACAACACCAACAATTTGCGTGCTGCCGGTACGCTAGAAACCGGGCCATTGTTCCAGATATTCACGGGCAACCGCTTGTTGCGGCCAACCGAATCGTGGAACTATGACCTGTCGTTCGAATGGTATTGGGACGATGTCGGCTCGATCACGGTCTCGGGTTTCCTCAAGGATATCAAGGGTATCGTTAATGGCGGCGCCAATGTCCGCAACTTCACCAGCCCAAGCGGGATTTCGACCGACGTTATCGTCAATGGTCCTGTAAACAGCGATGGCGGTACCCTGAAAGGTGTCGAAATCGCCTACCAGCAGACTTATGATTTCCTCCCCGGATTCCTGAGCGGGCTCGGTGCACAGTTGACTTATACTTATGTCGATGCGGGTGATTTCAACAACTCGACATTGGGTGCGGAACAAAGCCCGTTTGCCGGCGGATTGCCCCTTGCGGGCGTCTCCAAGCATACCGTCAACGCGGTTGCCTTCTATGAAAAGGGTCCGGTTTCCGCGCGCCTTGCCTATAACTGGCGGTCGGACTTCCTGCAGACGCCGCGTGACGTGATCTTCCCATTCTCACCGATTTATGGTGAGAGCACCGGCCAACTTGACGGCTCGATCTTCTTCACGGTGATGGATGGCGTGAAACTGGGTGTCCAGGGCGTCAACTTGCTCGATGAGGTTACCCGCACATCGCAGGTCATCGACTTCAACGGCACGCGTTCGACCCGTTCGGCCTTCCGTAACGACAGGCGCTTTACCATCCTCGCCCGTTTCGAATTCTGATCCCATCCTGTATGCAACTTCGAGGCGGGCCTTGGTCAAACAACCTGGGCCCGCTTTTTTTCATTCGTTGCGGCGCTTGGTATCTTTTCACGTGAAGGCTAATCCCTGTTGCGCGCACGAAACCAGCAAGGGAATGTGCAATGTCCGGACGCTACCTGTTTCTCACTATCCTGTCGGTCGCTGGAATTTGCACCGGCGGCAATGCTCGGGCAACTGACCAAAAGGCGGAATGGAGTCTGGTATGGTCTGACGAATTCAACGGCAACCAGCTTGACCGCACGAAATGGAAACCTGAAATGTCCTGTTGGGGTGGCGGCAATAATGAACGTCAATGCTATACGGATCGTTCGAGGAATATCCGTGTTGAAAATGGTGTCCTGCGTCTGATTGCCTATAAGGAGAAATTCCGCGGGCCTGACCGGCCACCCGAAATCGCATCCAATCCAAATCCCAAACGTGCCCAGCCATACACATCCGGCAAGATCCGCTCATTGGGGCTTGCCAGCTGGAAATATGGCAAGATCGAATTCCGTGCGAAGCCCCCCAAGGGGCAGGGGACCTGGCCTGCTGTCTGGATGATGCCATCGGATAATCAATATGGCGGGTGGCCACGTTCGGGGGAGATCGACATATTGGAGGGGGTAAATCTTGGTGCTTCCTGCCCGCAATGTAAGGGTAGCGTCGGCGAAAACCGGATGATCAGTGCGATCCATTTTGGTGACTATGCCCCCAAGAACAAGTTCCGGGATACACGCGTGGCGCTGCCATCGCTCGCATTGCCCTCTGACGATTTCCATGTCTGGACGCTCGAATGGGGCAAAGGGCTGATGCGCTTCTACCTGGATGGTCGCAAATATTGGGAACTGACCGCCAAGGATTGGGAGACCGCTTCGCCCAAAGCTGCTGGAAATCCCGACGCACCATTTGACCAACCTTTTTACATAATGGCCAACCTTGCTATCGGCGGCAAATTGTCTGAGGAGAATAACGACAAGGGTGTCGCAAAAGATGTGGTGCCAGCCGAATTTGCAATCGATTGGATTCGCATTTACCAATGCCCGGTCGATAAGGAAAAAGGTCTGGCCTGCATGAAAGGCGTCGAAGGGGAATAACAGAAGATGGCGAGACGCCGCCAGGCCGTTACGATCAAGCATGTTGCCGCCGATGCAGGGGTTTCCCTGCAGACGGTAAGCCGCGTTATCAATAACGAACCCAATGTTCGCCCTGCGATGAAGGATCGGGTGCAAGCCTCGATCGACAAGCTTGGTTATGTGCCATCAATCGCCGCCCAGCGAATGAGCGGGTCGCGATCCTACCTGATTCTTGCTGTCAACGACCGTGATCGGACCATTGCCGATTGGCGTGCACGGCAGGGTGGGGATTGGGTAGACCAGATGCTGCTGGGCGGGATGCTGAAGGCATCCGAATATGGCTATCGCATGATATTCGAGCTGGTGGATACGCACAGCGATCATGTCGAACGCGAGTTGGGGGCAACCATCGCGGCATTGCAACCGGATGGTGTGATCCTGACGCCGCCACACTCTGAAAATCCGTTGATTACCGGATTGCTTGCCGAGCATCGCATCCCTTTCGCGCGGATCGGTTCAAAGGAAAGCGGCCCGGGCATCGCGATGACGATGGGTGATGAGGCGTCGGCACGCCGAGCCACAGAATATTTGATCGAGCTTGGGCATCGACGCATCGGATTTATCGCCGGGCCGGAGGAATATAGTCTGTCTGATTGGCGTAAAAACGGTTGGAAACTGGCGATGGAGGCTGCGGGCTTGCCGCACATGGGCCTGTGCGCACGCGGCGATTTTGGTTATGACAGCGGCGTTGTCGCCACCAACGAATTGCTGGATCTTGCGTCGCGTCCGACCGCGATAATTGCCAGCAGTGATCAGATGACTTTGGCTGCGCTCGACACCGCCACCAAACGAGGCCTGTCTGTACCGCGCGATATATCACTCATCAGTTTCGATAACACCCCTGTGGTGCGTTTCACAACGCCCCAGCTGACCGCCATCGATCAGCCGATTGCGGCAACATTTTCAAAAGCTGTTGAACTGTTGATCGAGCATGGAAACGAAACTGTCGCGCCACAGCCGGTCCGCGTTGAAGGATGTCTGGTAGAACGCGGCAGCACCGCACCGCCTGGCGCCGAATAGCGTGCCTGATCAGCAGGAACCTGTCCGCCAGTCTGCGCTATTCCTCTTTCTTTATGCGCTTGCCGCTGCCGGCGGGGCGGTTGCCTATGTCCCCTTCCTGACGATTCTGTTGCCGCTGCGGGTAACCGAATTTGCCGGAAGCGATGCGCTGGCCATATTGTCCTACACAGCGTTTGCCGGCGCTATTGCAGCCAGTATCGCCAATATCGGCTTTGGTTGGCTCAGCGATGTTACGCAAACCCGGCGACCATGGATTGCGACCGGGCTGCTGCTTTCGTGCATGTTGCTGTCGCTGGTGCCATATGCGACTGGCCCGATATCGCTGATTGCGCTGATAATCTGCTGGCAGATCGCGCTCAACATGATGCTGGGGCCCTTATCCGCTTGGGCAGGCGACGTTGTACCCGACGAACAAAAAGGCCTGCTCGGCGGGCTATTGGCTTTCGCACCGGCGCTCGGTGCATTGTCGGGGGCATTCGTCACGCTCCAGGGCCTCGCATCCGCGGATGGTCGACTCTACTGGGTTTCGGCGCTCGTCCTGGTGATGGTCGCACCGTTGCTGTTGTTTGGAAGGCCGAAGCTCATGCCGCATTTGCTGGTCGACCCAGACTCAGATGATCGTTCAACTTTGGACACAGCCCTTGCAATTATTGCAGTTCGGCGAATGTGGCTGGCTCGCCTTTTGGTCCAAATCGCGGAGGCTTCGCTGTTCGCATTCCTGCTGATGTGGTTTCGTAGCCTCGATCCCGGGTTTGCAGAAAACAGCACGGCAATTGTTTTTGCATTTGTGCTCAGTATTGCGGTCGTGTTCGCGATCGCGGTCGGTCGCTGGTCGGATCGAAACGGCAGGCCAATTTTGCCGCTGGCATTATGCTCGGCCATCGCAGCGGCTGGTCTTGGAATTATGGCGATTGCGAAATCCTTGCCAATAGCAATCGGGGGGTACATCACTTTCGGCATCGCCAGCAGCATATTCCTAGCTCTGCACTCGAGCCAAACCCTGCGCGTGCTGCCCAAAGCTGCAATGCGCGGGCGCGATATGGGGATATTCAATCTTACCAATACGGTGCCATCGCTGATCATGCCGGGGCTGACCTTGGCGCTGGTGCCGCGTTATGGGTTTGGATTATTGTTCCTGCTGCTGGCAGTGCTGGCGGTTGCGGCCAGCCTGTTACTGTTCCGGGTGCCTGATCGCTCGAAAGAGGAATCCAAACAGTTTTAGGGGCAGGGCAGTCCGCTTTGGCCTGCCTCGACTTTCACCGTCCGGATCGAGGTAGCAAAGCCTTGGCTTGCCTCAAGCTGGAACGGCGCCGCCATTGCTTTCAGATTCGCGTCTGAGAAACAGCCAAGCGGAATCTTGGTCACGGTTGCGCGGCCTTCACCATTTACCTGCACCAGCTTCGTCACGTCGACAGTTGTGCCGCCAAACGAAACCCGAACCGGCTGGCCGTTATGGCGATCAATCCGCCAATCAATTGAAAGCACCGGTTGATCGGGCAACTTGCCAGTCAGATCGATGGCTGATCCGGTAATCGAAAGGCCAGCCTTGTCGTTCCAGCTGAATTGGCGTGCATCTTCCTGCGCGCCAATATCAATCGCGCGGGATGCAATTGAGCCAGTCAAGCCCAAGTGCCATGGTGCGGAGACCTTGCCGCGCAGCATGTAGAGCAATGTTCCATCTGAAGCTTGCAGGTCTATTCTGGGATCTTCATTAACCCGTCCAAGCTGCGTTTTGCTTGCATAATCGAGACCATATCCAATCGGGAACAGCGGATTGGTCATCGGTGCTTTTGCGTCCGCGGGCCAAGCGAATGGCAATCGGCCGGTAAAATCACGCCTGGATTTGCCGTCAGGTCCGGCGATGAGGACATCGGCAACACCTTGCCCCTGCGAACCTGGAAGCCAGCCCGCGACGAAGGCATCGGCCATGTTTATCAGCTTGCCGGTGAACATCGGACGTCCGGAGAGGAACAGGACAACGACGGGTATTTTCCGTGCCTTCAACTTCTCGATCAGTTCGATTTCACCTTTTTGCGGTGTGAAGGCAAAGTTGGGGATATCACCCTCAAATTCCGCATAGGGTTTCTCACCAAGCACAACGATAGCGACATCCGGTTTTGAGCGTGTCTTGCCATCGGCTGCAATCTCTCCCTTGCCACCCGCAGCGGCGATGGCATCGACCAATGCACGCCCAATGGTTTGGCCTTTGGGAAAATCTTCCGCCTTGGTGTCGGTTCCCTGCCAGGTGACTGTCCAGCCACCCGCTTGCATGGCCATATTGTCTGCGCCAGGACCAGCCACCACTATCCGCGCGCCTTTGCGGATCGGCAGAACCGATTTGTTGTTTTTGAGCAGTACCAGCGATTTCGCGACCGCCTCGCGGGCAAGTTCGAGATGTGCATCCGAACCTATCGCTGCCGGATTGCCGCGTTCGATGCGCGTGTCGCCCATCAACCCCAATTTGAATTTGACCCTTAATATCCGCCGGACAGCATCGTCGATCCGGGCGCCTGTTATGCGGCCTTCGCGTGCGGCGGCGAGCGTCGTTTCGTAAAGGCCTTTCCAACTGTCGGGTGCCATGTACAGGTCCAACCCGGCATTGATGGCAGCAGGGCAATCGATCGCGGTGCAGCCTGCCACTTGGCCGTGTCCGTTCCAGTCGCCCACGACAAGGCCTTTGAAGCCCATCCGCTCTTTCAGGACACTGGTCAGCAGCGAGTGGTTGCCATGGTGTTTGACGCCATTCCAGCTGGAAAAGCTGGCCATCACGGTAAGTGCGCCGGCATCGATGGCAGGGGGATATCCCTGCGCGTGAATCGCCACCAGTTCCTGTTCGGATATCCTGGCATCGCCCTGGTCGCGTCCTTCGAACGTGCCGCCATCGGCTAGATAATGCTTTGCTGTGGCCGCAACCCGGTCTGCCGGAAGCGGCGCGCCGTCGATTAGCTCACCCTGAAGGCCGATGGTCATTGCCTTTGCATAGCTGGCGATCAGTGCCGGATCGGAAGAATAGCCTTCATATGTTCGGCCCCAGCGCACATCTTGCGGCGCCGCCAATGTTGGTGCGAACGTCCATTCGATGCCACTCGCGGCAATCTCGACCGCGGTTGCGGCGCCTATGCGCTGGATAAGGTCCGCGTCGCGCGCGGCGCCAAGGCCGATGTTGTGCGGGAATATGGTGGCACCGGGCAGGTTGGAATGGCCATGAACGGCATCGACGCCAAACAATATGGGTACAGAGGCACCTGATTTGCGCGAAGCCTCCCGAAATTCATCGACCAGCTTTTTCCAACTCGCGGCATCAGCACGTTCATTGCCATATGGTCCTGAATTGCCACCCGCCAATATCGATCCAAGCGGGTAACGCGCAAGATCAGCTGGCGTAATCGCGCTGATATCTGCCTGTATCAACTGCCCGACTTTTTCTTCAAGCGTCATGCGGGCAATGATCTGGTCAATTGCTGCTTCGGTCGCGGGTGATGTTATTGTCGAAGGGCTGGCTGCAACGGGCCAGTTATCAGGATTGGCCTGCGCCGCAGTCGTATGGCCAGAATGAGCCAGCAGCATAGCGGGCGCGGTACTCGCCAGAAACAATGCAAGTATCGACTTCGCTTTTCCCCGCAACATGCATCTCTCCGTCGTTTATGTGAACGTTCTCAACTTGCTCGCATATCCGGCGCGGGAAATCAAGCGACAAGGCAACATCTTGTCGCAAATCATTGTTGTGCGGGAACGTCTTATCATAGCCCGGTTCGCATGCCTTCAGCGGGGGCGGTTGTCGCAGCAGGCCTCAATTCAGCGTGCATTCTTGGGAAAGCTGAGCTCGCGATACCAGCACTCTCGCACCGCCAGAGTCAGTATCGTCTATCCGCCAATGATCGCTTCAAATTCGTAGCTGCTTGCAATTTCCGATTGCGACAGCCTGACAATCAGGCTTCATTGCACATCAAGTGGAAATTGGGGTGCGAGAATGAATTTCGAACTGAACGAAGACCAGCAGATGCTGCGGGATATGCTGCGGCAGTTTCTGGCGCAGCGTTATGGATTTGCTGAGCGGGTAGCGGCGTCGCGTTCGGAATTGGGCTATCGCCTGGAAATCTGGTCGGCCTTTGGCGAAGAGCTTGGACTGCTGGGTGCGACGGTGCCGGCGGCATATGGCGGCCTTGGTGGCGGCGCGGTCGAGCAATTGGTGGTCATGGAAGAACTGGGCCGCGCACTGGTGCTGGAGCCGGTGGCCGAAACGTTGTTCCATGGTGCCTGGCTGCTCGAGAAGGCAGGCGGAGCTGCGGAAGGGTTGCTGGCCGATGTGGCGGCTGGAAAGGCTCGCCTCGCGGTTGCCATTGGTGAGCCGCAGATGCGCTATGACTATCAGGATATCACCGCCACTGCGGAACGCTCGGCAAATGGTTGGCGACTGAACGGGCAAAAGTCGGTGGTCATCGCTGCCCCTTGGGCCAGCCACTTGATCGTTGCCGCGCGCACATCGGGCGCAGTTGGCGATGCGGCAGGGATTTCGCTGTTTCTTGTGCCCGCCAATGCTGCGGGCCTTGCCATGCATCCCTATCCAACCATCGACGGACGGCGCGGGGCCGATGTGGTCCTGAGCGATGTCGAACTTG